>DASRXO010000577.1:0-6861 GCA_035654095.1 Telluria sp. | reverse complement strand
GTTCGCCGAAGCCAGCGTACGGGCCAGCTTCATATTGCGCTAGACGTTCCGCATCCGCTGGACGACCTGAATGAGAGAAGTGATTCGTTCCCCCGGTGAATGCCCCGGGCACGATGATGGACGTTTCGATCCCCCAGCGCGTCAGCTCCCTCGCGTACTGCACCGCTATCGAATCCATTGCGGCCTTCGCGGCAAAATAGGGCGCCAAATAGGGCGGCGTGCCGCCGGCGCTGCTGCTGCTCGATACCCACACCACAAGTCCCTTTCGCTGACCACGCATGTGCGGCAGCACGGCACGGTTGACGCGCTGCGTGCTCAGCACATTCACGTCGTACTGCTGCGCAAACTGCTCCGGCGTGAATGCCTCTGCCGGCCCGAACATCATGTGGCCGGCATTGTGAATTACGACATCGATGTGACCTGCTTCAGCAATGACTTGCGCAACTGCCGCGTCCACCGAGTCTTGCGATTGCACGTCCAGTTCGACGGTGCGCAGATCTACGCCGTGTTCCTTGGAAAAGCTGGCGACCTCTTCGACCCGAGCGGAGTTTTTGCCTTTTGTTTCACGCATCGAGGCGTAGACGGTGTGGCCTGCCTTGGCGAGTGCTGCGGAAGCCAGTCGACCAAAGCCGCTGGAAGCGCCGGTGATGAGAATGATGGATTTCATGGTTGCTCCTTGTTTTGTCAGTAGAGTCTGATGGGTGGACCATGATGTTTGCCATGTCCGGTGGTAGGCGTTGAACGCTATGTGATCAAATGATGCCGCCGTTGACCCGGATGGTTTGACCGTTGATCCAGGCGCCGTCTGGTCCCGCGAGCATTGCGACGGCTGCGGCGATGTCTTCAGGCTGACCGAGACGTTCGAGCGGCGCCAGCTTAGCCAGGCGATCGATCACATCCTGTGGTTTGCCGTCGAGGAACAAGGCAGTGGCTGTTGGACCAGGTGCGATGTCGTTGACGGTTATATTCCGACCACGCAGCTCCTTGGTCAGCACATGCGTCATTGCTTCCACACCGGCTTTGGTGGCCGCATAAACCGCGTAACCGGGCTGGTAAAGGCCGACCACGCTCGACGACAGATTGATGATGCGGCCGCCGTTGCGCAAGCGACGCGAGGCTTCGCGCAAGGTGTTGAACGTGCCTTTGAGATTGATCGCGATCTGGCTGTCGAACAAGGCATCCTCGCTTTCAGCGAGCGTCGCCAGTTTCATAATGCCGGCATTGTTGACAAGCACATCAATGCCGCCGTAAGCCGCTTCGACCGTGTCGAACATGCGGGCCACTGCGGTCGCGTCGCTAACGTCGGCTTGCGCTGGAATTGCGTGGCCGCCCGTTTGCTCGATCTGCCGCACCAGTTCTTCCGCCGCTGCGGCGCTGCCGGCGTAGTTGACGACGACGGTGAAGCCATCCTTGGCCAAGCGCTGTGCAATAGCGGCGCCGATGCCGCGCGACGAACCGGTGACGATAGCTACTTTGTTTGCTGCTTTCATGGTGTTTCTCCTGGGAGGTGCCGCCGTTAATTCGGCGTCGTGAACACACTATGGCAGCTTCAAAGTCAAAGATAATCGGCGTAAAATAAACGTCACTATTCTGAAATGTCGAACAATAGGAGTAAGCATGGACCGACTTGACGCTATGCGACTGTTCACGCGGATTGTCGAACGCCGCAGCTTTACCCAAGCGGCGAATGACACCGGCGTGCCCCGCTCGACCGTCACGCAAGTGATTAATCAGTTGGAAGAACGATTGAATGTACGGCTGCTCCAACGCACGACCCGCACCGTAAAGCCGACGCTGGACGGCGAGGCGTACTACCGGCGCTGCATCAGCATCCTCGATGACGTAGAGGATGCCGAAGGCGCGTTCAGCGGCGCGGAACCAAAGGGCATGTTGCGTGTAGAGGTGCAAGGTACCTTGGCGCGGCATTTTCTGCTACCGGCGTTGCCTGCATTTTTTTCGCGCTACCCAGATGTTGAGCTCTCGATGAGCGAAAGCGATCGCTGGGTGGACCTGGTGCAAGAAGGGATGGACTGCGCGCTGCGCTACGGCAAACTGCCAGACAGCGATTTGATTGCGCGGCAGGTTGCGATGCTCGAGCGGGTCACCTGCGCGACGCCTGATTACTTCAAACGCTTTGGCACGCCGAGCGATCTCCAGTCGCTGAGCGGACACCGCGTCGTTGGTATACGCTCGATCACAACCGGCAATGTGACCCCGCTGGAGTTTACCGGTGGCGCGATGCTCGAGAGCGTCCCATTGCCCGCGACCTTCTCTGTCACAGGCCCGGAAAGCTTTATCGCTGGGACCCGCTTAGGCTTCGGCATCGCGCAGATGCCGCGTTTTCATGTTGAAAACGATTTGAAAAATGGCACGTTGGTAACGATTCTGGACCATCTCCCGCCACCATCGGTGCCAGTATCGTTGGTTTATCCACGCAACCGACAACTGTCGCCGCGCGTACGCGTATTCCTCGCTTGGGCGACACAGGAATTCGCAAAAAGAAATTCGCCGTCTCAAGACTAATTTTGGATGCCTTCGCGGCTCTGAGGATATTTCCGTTGGTCTGTCGGCTTAATTATTATCCAGAACTTCGCTTACAAAGTCGATGAATGCCTTTACTTTCGCCGCGGGTAAATGGCGTGAGGGATAGAGCGCGTAAAGCAGAAATTTCTCTCCCGTGAATTCCGGGAGCAGTTCAACAAGGACACCATTTTCGAGGAGTTCTTGCACGCCGCCTGCCTTGATGCGCGCAATGCCCGCCCCTGCCACACATGCGCTGAGCAGTGTGCCAGCCTCGGTGACAAGGAGGCGGCCAGAAGTCTTCGCGGGAATGGTCTTGCGACCGGATTTGTATTCCCACTCCAACGTCAGACCTGTCATCGTGCTGCGCATCTGAATGCATTGGTGATTCACAAGATCTGCGGGTGTTTGCGGCGCCCCATGTTTCTTGATGTAGGCAGGCGCCGCAACGGTCACTATGCGCGTTTCAAACAGTTTGCGGGCGACGAGCGACGACGAGGGCGGCTGCCCGAAACGAACCGCGACGTCGAAGCCGTCGGCAACAAGATCTCCCAGTTGCTCGCGTGCGATCAACTCCAACGACAGCTCAGGATAACGGTCGAGAAATTTGGCGATGTGAGGTGCGAGCATCCTTCTTGAGAAAAACGAATCGACGTTCACGCGCAGCCGGCCCCGAACGGCAGTCGATGCGCCGGTCGCCAAGGTGACGGCGTTACCGACGCCTGCCAGCAGCGGGACAAGTTCCTCGTAAAGACGTCTGCCCTCATCGGTCAGCGTCAGCGAACGCGTTGTCCGATCCAATAGCCGCACGCCGATGCTCGATTCAAGCCGGCCGACCGCACGACTAACCCCCGAGGGCGACAAGCCCAAGGCCTCCGCGGCCCGCGCGAAGCTACCGCTCTCGACGATGGCGGCAAGTACGCTGACATTGGAAAGCATGCGTCCATCAAAGCTCATTTTTGGCCTTTCTGATTCGTGCGTAAACGTCACCAATGATATGACACGGGGTCGATTCCATCAATGAGGCTTGACGACTATGATGCAATACATCGCAGCCGACAACCGTAGTCCAATTTTTTTCCGATTCGATCGGATCACGATACGGACCACTTATACAGGCCGCTCAATCTTGATGGACTTAATCATGACACATAATTTTAGCCGCCGCGACATGCTGAAAAGCGCCTCGGGCCTGCTCGCCGCCACCACGCTGGGCGGGCTACTCAGTAGCCGCGCCGGTGCTGCCGAAGCCACTCCTACGCCTAGAAGGGTGCAAGACAACTATCGCGGCAAGCCGGCGTTTGCTCAAATCGACCGCGTTCTTGGACAAGCGGTCGACAACAAGACGGTCGCCGGCGTTGTTGCGATGGCTGCAACTGACAAAGGGCTCGTCTACCAGGGCGCATTCGGCAAGGCCGACATCGATGCCGGTACAGCGATGTCAATGGACAATGTCTTCTGGATGCTGTCCATGACCAAGGCGATCACCGCCACCGCCTGCATGCAGCTAATTGAACAGGGAAAGATGCAGCTTGACCAGCCCGCGAGCCAGATACTTCCCGAACTCAAGGCGCCGATGGTGCTGGAAGGATATGACGCGGCAGGCAAGCCAAAGCTGCGGCCAGCCAAACGCCCAATCACAGTGCGCCACCTGTTGACCCATACTTCGGGCTACACCTATCCCGTCTGGAGTGGTGACATCCTTCAGTACGAAAAAGTGACCGGGATGCCCGATGTCGCCTATTCGATGAATGGCGCATTGACTGCGCCGCTGGAATTCGATCCCGGTGAGCGTTGGCAATACGGGATCAGCCTGGACTGGGTCGGCAAGCTTGTGGAGGCTGTTTCAGACCAGTCGCTCGAAGTCTATTTTCGCGAAAACATCTTTGCTCCGCTAGGCATGAGCAATTCGGGTTTTCTTATCAGCAGCGCGCAAAAGAAGCGCGTGGCGACAATGTACAACCGTCAGCCGGACGGCTCGCTCAAATCCGCGCCGTTCGAGATGAATCAGCGCCCAGAATTTTTCAGCGGAGGAGGCGGGCTCTTCAGCACTCCGCGCGACTATATGACGTTCCTGCAAATGCTGGTGCGGGGCGGCACGTTCAATGGCGCGCACATCCTGAAGCCGGAGACCGTTGCGTCCATGTTCAAAAATCAAATCGGCGATCTGAAGGTCGTTGAAATGAAATCCGTCCTGCCGGCGTATTCAAACAGCTTCGACGAATTCCCTGGCATGGCGCATAAATGGGGCCTGTCGTTCGACCTTAATACGCAACCGGGACCACACGGGCGCAGCGCCGGCAGCGGCAGTTGGGCGGGGCTCCTCAACTGCTACTACTGGATCGATCCGGTCAAGCGCGTTACAGGCGCCATGTTTACGCAGCTTCTGCCCTTCTACGATGAACGCGTTGTGAATCTCTGGGGCCAGGTTGAAGAGGGCATATACGGCGGCCTCCGCCGCACTTAATTAATCACCATTACGAGAAAGAAACATCGTCATGTACGCTATTACTGGAATCACCGGAAAAGTCGGCGGCGCACTCGCGCACGCTTTGCTCGCCGCGAATCTGCCTGTTCGCGCTGTTGTGCGCGACTTGGCCAAGGGTCAGGCTTGGGCTGCCCGAGGCTGCGAAGTCGCTCTCGCTGAGATGGACGATGCGACGTCGCTCGCTGCCGCGTTCAAGGACGCAGAGGGGGTGTTCATCTTACCGCCGTCGGAATTCGACCCATCGCCAGGCTTTCCCGAGGCGCTCTTGGTCATCAATGCCGTGAAGACAGCACTCGAATCAGCACGTCCGGCCAAGGTTGTTTGTCTTTCGACGATTGGTGCGCAGGCAAGCCAATCGAACTTGCTCACTCAGCGCACACTCATGGAGCAGGTGCTCGGCGAGCTGTCGATGCCAATCGCGTTCCTGCGGCCTGGCTGGTTCATGGAGAACTCGCTGTGGGACGTAGGTCCGGCACGCAGCGGCGCCATGCCAAGTTTTCTGCAGCCCCTCGACAAACCAGTGCCGATGGTGGCGACAGCGGACGTCGGGCGAGTCGCCGCGGAATTGCTTCAACAAGACTGGAGCGGCCGACGCATCGTTGAACTGGAAGGGCCGCGCCGCGTTGCGCCAAACGACATCGCGGCCGCGTTTGCGGAAATCCTTGGCCATCCGGTTCGTGCCGAGGCGGTTCCCCGCGAGACTTGGGGCGCATTGTTCAGGTCGCAAGGCGCGAAAGACCCGATGCCGCGCATCCAGATGCTTGATGGATTCAACGAGGGTTGGATCGAATTTGAAGGCAGTGACGCCGAGGTGATCAAGGGTGAAATCAAACTCGAGACGGTCTTGCGAGGACTTGTCGCGGCCGGCTAGGTAATCAATCTAATTTAGCTTGGATACCAATACGAGCCTGATGGTCGCCGGTCGCAGCAGAAAGCGGCGCAATCACGCTTGCGTTGGTATCCAAGCTCATCAATGAACGGGAGACACTCATGGATTACAGCACGCTAGGCCGGTCGGGCCTTCGCGTATCGCGCCTTTCGCTGGGCGCGATGACCTTTGGCGCGGGTAGCGGAATTTGGGGACAGATCGCGGGACTCGACCGAGCGCAGGCGGCTAGCCTTGTCGCGACGGCGGTGGAGCACGGCGTCAATCTGATCGATACCGCCGACGCCTATTCACAAGGAAAATCGGAAGAGATCGTCGGGCAGGTCATTGCCGATCTCGGTCTCGACGAGACGCGCATGCTGATTGCGACCAAGGTCCGGCTGCGCACGGGGCCTGGGCAAAACGAGGTCGGTCTCGGCCGCTCGCACATTATGCGCTCGGTGGAGACGAGCCTGAAACGTCTCGGCCGCGATCATATCGATCTGTTCCAGTTACATGACCGCGACGCACTTGTGCCGATACAGGAAACGCTCCGCGCCTTGGACGACCTCGTGACGCAAGGAAAGGTTCGGCACATCGGCGTGTGTAACTTCGGGCCAGGCGACCTGGAGCGCGTGCACGGGATCACGGCACAGACGCATAGGGCCGCCATTACGAGCAATCAGGTCTATTACTCTCTGGCGGCGCGCGATATTGAATACGAAATCGCTCCGATCGCACGAGCGAATGATGTGGCCCTGATTGTTTGGAGCCCGCTGTCGGGCGGATATCTGAGTGGCAAATACACGCCGGGCGGCGATGGCGCAGCGCAGGGACGTCGCGCCAATCTCAACTTCCCGCCGATCAATCCGGCCAAAGTCGATCCCATCGTGCTCGCATTGCGACAAGTGGCTGCTGAACTTGACGCGACACCGGCGCAAGTTGCATTGGCATGGACTCTGGGCCGGAGCGAAGTGACATCGATCAC
>DASRXO010000576.1:0-6784 GCA_035654095.1 Telluria sp. | reverse complement strand
GACCACCGGGAAGGCGTTGCCGCCGAGGCCGGCGATATCGCCGGTCTGGATCGCGACCGAGGGATCGTAAGCGAATTTTTCCTTGCGCAGCTCGGCGCCCAGGGCCAGGCTGACGGTGCCGGCGTCGAGGTTCCACAATTCGCGTCCGGCCTTGAAGTCGAGCGAGGTGGTCGAGGTTTTCGAGGTGAAGCTGGTGCCGCGGAATTCCGCCGCCTGGGCGGCCGCCAGCGCGGTCTGGTCGGTGGTGTCGCCGAACGGGTTGATCACGCCGCTGTTGAGGATCGGCAGCACCTTCGAGTACTGGGCGTAGCCGCTCAGTAGCTCTTCCCTGACCTTGCTTTCGTTGTACAGCAGGGCAGAATCGAGATCCCAACCGCTGAAGCTGCCGCGCACGCCGACCAGCAGGCGCCCGTTGTCCGAGGTGTCGAGCGTGTTGCGCGCGCCATTCGCGACGTCGCGGTAGTTCAGCAGCAGCGGCAGGCCGGTCAGGCCGTTGGCGGCCGCAAAGTCCTTCGGATAGTAAGGGCTGCTCGGGATCAGGATGAAGCCGCCGATGCCGAAGGTGCCGGCATACGGCTTGGCCAGCAGCGCCGGATATTGCGCGATCAGCTGCTTGAATTGGGGCACGTAGGGATTGGTGGCGGTGGTGATCGCGTTGTAGGCGATCGGCACCGGCTGGGTGGTCGAGGTGAGCTTGTTGCGCGAGTAGCCGGTCTCGAAGTAGGCCTCGGAGTTGGTGCTCAAGGTCATGCGGCCGTTGGCCATCAAGTTGGACTTTTCGTTTTCCGGCTGCAGCGAGACGTAGGGGCTGTTGTCGAAACTGCAGCGGGTCGGCGCGAACGGCGACACTTGCGACACCGGGCCGCAGTTCGGCAGCGCCGGATTCTTCAGCACGCCGGTGTTATACAGCGACACGTTGGCCGGGAAGCTGATCGACGACAGCACGTCGTTCTGCGCGGCTACATTGATGCGGTTGGCGTAAGGACGGTCGGTGCCGAAAATCGGGTCGGTCTTTTGCACGCTGGCGCCGATGGTCACGTTGTAGCCGTCCTCGCCGATGTTGCCGAAGCCGGCGAACAGGCTCGCCTTCTTGTCCTTGCCGGGCAATGTCGACGGCTGGCCGTAGGTGCCGCTCACTTCCACGCCCTTGTAGTCCTTGCGCAGGATGAAGTTGACCACGCCGGCGATCGCATCGCTGCCATACACCGCCGAGGCGCCGTCCTTGAGCACCTCGACCCGTTCGATGGCCGACAGCGGAATCGCATTGATGTCCACCGAGGAGCCGGCCGTGCCGGCCGAGCCGCCGCCGTAGACCGCTACCCGGCGGCCGTTGACCAGCACCAGGGTGCGTGCGCTGCCCAGGCCGCGCAGCGAGACGGTGGCGATGCCGCCGGTGGTGGTGCCGGCCGAGCCGGCGACCGTGCTGGTGCTGCCCGCGCTGCTCAGCGAGCTGAGCTGCTTGACCAGTTCCTCGGTCGAGGAGGCGCCGATGCGTTCGATATCTTCGCGCTTGAGGATTTGCACGGGCAGCGCGGTTTCGCCATCGATGCGCTTGATCGAGGAACCGGTCACCACGACGCGTTCGATCTTTTGGGTCGAGGGGTCGTCGGTCTGGGCCTGCGCCAGGGCGGGTAGCAGCAGGCAGGGGGCAAAGGCGGCGGCCAGGGCGGCGGCGGCGGGCTTGAGAGTGAAGATGCGACTGGACATGCGGACAAACTCCTCGGTTGACGTTGCGAAATGGTCGAAAAGGGGGTAGCGCGGCAGGCAACGCGGCGGCTCGCGCGCCCGGGCACGCGGTGCCAACCACACAGGGAGGGGGACGTCATGACCATCGACCCGCGGGCGCGGGCCGTTACATTTCCAGGACGATTCTCTTGTTGCTTATCTGCTTATTATTTTGTTGCTTATCAAGCTTATGTGGAAATTATAGCCATGTGTATAAGCAATATTTTGCTATATTGAGCACTGGGCCGTACTTATTTACGCAATGGATGTGTCGTCATTTGAGGGTTCACGCAATGAATGATCCAAAAGTCAAATTGGACCGTATTGATCGCCGTATTTTGGAAGAATTACAGGCCGACGCCCGGCTCTCGAGCGCGGACCTGGCCGAACGGGTATCGCTGACCAGCTCGCCATGCTGGCGCCGCGTCAAGCGGCTGGAAGAGGAGGGGGTGATTTGCGGTTACCAGGCGCGGCTGGACTCGCAGAAGCTCGGCTATCAGGTCACGGCCTTCGTCCATATCTCGCTCAACAGCAAGGGCACCGAGCATATCCAGGCGTTCGAACGCGCGGTGCAGGCGATTCCGCAGGTGATGGCTTGCCACCGCATTTCGGGTCGCTACGACCACCAACTGATGGTGGTGGCCGAGGACTTGATCGCCTACGGCCAGTTCGCCGAAACCCATATCAATGGCTTGCCCAGCGTGAAGGAGGTCTACACCTCCTTCGTGCTGCGCGAAGTGAAGGCGCCCGCCAACCCGCCGCTGCCGGCCGCGTGACGGCGCGCTGTGCCGGTGCTGCCTACCTGGCAGCGGCCGGCGCAGCGGCCGGCGTCCCGGCCTTCTGCGCGGTGCGCTGGGCGTTGCCGCGGGCTTCGGCGGGGCGCGCGGCCGCCGCTGCCGGCCGCGTGGGATAGCGGTCCGGGAACAGCTCATTGAGCTTCTCGCCATTCAGGCCGTAGATGATGTCGCCGGTGCGCTGGGCTTCGGCCAGCTCGGCCCGGACCTGGGCCCGGGTCAGCGGCGGGGCGGGATCGTCGGCGGCGAACGCCAGCCGGCTGGCGGCGATCGCATCAAAATGGCGATCCCGCGCTGCGCCGCCTCCTGCAAGGCGAACTGGCCGCTATCGCGCCGTTCAATGAATGCAATGCTTGCGCTAACGGCCGGCATGACCATATGGGGCGGACAGGGCCGCCGCGCCACGAGCGCGTTTGCGGCAAGCGGTCTATGATGGAAGACTCGCTTTCCGCTGCGCCCTTGCAATCCATGTCCGTTCGCATGTACTACCCAGGAGCTAGTGATGACCCGCAAGACACCTATCGAGCGCTACCGCAATATCGGCATCAGCGCGCACATCGACGCCGGCAAGACCACGACCACCGAACGCATCCTGTTCTACACCGGCGTCAATCACAAGATCGGCGAGGTGCACAACGGCGCGGCCACCATGGACTGGATGGAGCAGGAGCAGGAGCGCGGCATCACGATCACCTCGGCCGCCACCACCGCCTTCTGGAAAGGCATGGCCGGCAATTTCGCCGAGCACCGCATCAATATCATCGACACCCCGGGCCACGTCGACTTCACGATCGAAGTCGAGCGCTCGATGCGGGTGCTGGACGGCGCCGTGATGGTGTACGACGCGGTGGGCGGGGTGCAGCCGCAGTCCGAGACCGTGTGGCGCCAGGCCAACAAGTACGCGGTGCCGCGCATCGCCTTCGTCAACAAGATGGACCGCGTGGGCGCCGATTTTTTCCGCGTCCAGCAGCAGATCCGCGAGCGCCTCAAAGGCGTGGCGGTGCCGATCCAGATCCCGCTCGGGACCGAGGACGATTTCCACGGCGTGGTCGACCTGGTCAAGATGCGCGCCATCCGCTGGGACGACGCGAGCCAGGGCGTCAAGTTCGCGTATGAAGACATTCCCGCCGAGCTGCGCGCGACGGCCCAGAAGTGGCGCGAGCACATGGTCGAAGCGGCGGCCGACGCGAGCGCCGAGCTGACCGAAAAATACCTGAACGGCGAAGCCTTGAGCGAAGACGAGATCAAGCAGGGCCTGCGCGCGCGCACGATCCGCAACGAGATCGTGCCGATGCTGGCCGGCAGCGCGTTCAAGAACCGCGGCGTGCAGGCGATGCTCGACGCCGTGATCGAATACCTGCCGTCGCCGCTCGACATCCCGGCCATCGCCGGCCACGACGAGCAGGACAACGCGATCGAACGCCATCCATCCGACGACGAGCCGTTCGCGGCGCTCGCGTTCAAGATCATGACCGATCCCTTCGTCGGCCAGCTGACTTTTTTCCGCGTGTATTCGGGCGTGGTGAATTCGGGCGACACGGTGTACAACCCGACCAAGGGCCAGCGCGAGCGGCTGGGCCGCATCCTGCAGATGCACGCCAACGAGCGCAAGGAAATCAAGGAAGTCTACGCCGGCGACATCGCCGCCGCGGTCGGCCTGAAGGCGGTCACCACCGGCGACACCCTGAGCGCGCCGGACCATGTGATCGTGCTCGAAAAGATGGTGTTCCCGGAGCCGGTGATCTCGCAGGCGGTGGAGCCGAAGACCAAGGCCGACCAGGAGAAGATGGGCATCGCGCTGAACCGGCTGGCGCAGGAAGATCCGTCGTTCCGGGTGCACACCGACGAGGAGTCGGGCCAGACCATCATGTCCGGCATGGGTGAGCTGCACCTGGAGATCCTGGTGGACCGCATGCGGCGCGAGTTCGGCGTCGAGGCCTCGGTCGGCAAGCCGCAGGTGGCTTACCGCGAGACCATCCACAAGGCCGCGGCCGACGTCGAAGGCAAGTTCGTCAAGCAGTCGGGCGGGCGCGGGCAGTATGGCCACGTGGTGCTCACGCTCGAGCCGCGCGAGGCGGGCAAGGGCTATGAATTCGTCGACGCGATCAAGGGCGGCGTGATCCCGCGCGAGTTCATTCCGGCGGTCGACAAGGGGGTGCAGGAGACCCTGCGTTCGGGCGTGCTGGCCGGTTATCCGGTGGTCGACGTGAAGGTCACGCTGACCTTCGGCTCCTACCACGACGTCGACTCGAACGAGAACGCGTTCCGCATGGCCGGCTCGATCGCCTTCAAGGAGGCGATGCGGCGCGGCGACCCGGTGCTGCTCGAGCCGATGATGCAGGTCGAGGTCGAGACGCCCGAGGAATTCATGGGCAACGTGATGGGCGACCTGACGTCGCGGCGCGGCATGGTGCAGGGCATGGACGAGATTGCCGGAGGCGGCGGCAAGATCATCCGCGCGTCGGTGCCGCTGGCCGAGATGTTCGGCTACTCGACCACGCTGCGTTCGCTGACCCAGGGGCGCGCCACCTACACGATGGAGTTCAAGCACTATGCCGCGGTGCCGCGGCATATCCTGGACCAGATCGCGGTGTCGGGCAAGGCGGCGCGTTAGTCCGCCCGGTCCAGGAAGCGCAGCACCTCGGCGTAGAGCGCGAGGCGCGCCGCTTCCAGATGCATGACGTGGCTGCCCTTGGGGATCACGACATACTGCTTGTAGGGCGCGTTACGCAGCCGCTGGTACAGGCCGGTGAAGTCGCGGTCGTTCGGATAGACGTCCCACTCGCCCCGGATCAGCAGGGTGGGCGAGCGGATTTGCGATGGGTCGTAATAGGCCTGCCCATGCCGCAATGCGTCCACGTCCTGCGATGGCCCGGACCGGAAGCGCACCGTCGCCATGCCGCCATGAACGCCGGCGCGGTCGGACCGCAGCCAGTCCGCCCCCCAGTTGCGGAACACGTCGGCATGCAGCTGGGGCCGATTCGGCGCGGGCGTCAGGCCATTCATTCCGGCGATGCGCTGCGCGGGCGTGAGTTCCTCGAAGGACGCGGCGGGCGTCGTGCGCGCCGCGGTTTCCTCGCGCGCGGTGACCGCGGCGAACAGCACCAGTTTCGCCACCTTCGCGAGAAACTTCTGCGCGTACAAGGCGGCCACCGAGCCGCCCCAGGAGTGCGCGATCAGCAGGACTTTCTGCTTGCCGGTTTTTTGCAGGACGAGATCGACGGCGGCGGCGATCTCGCGGTACACCTCGCTTGCGCGGCCGACCGGCTGCGCGCTGCCGGCGGCCATCTCGGGATAGCGGTCGGACAGGCCGTAGCCGAGGAAATCCAGCGCGTACACGTCGTAGCCCTGTGCGGCCAGCTGGTCCATCCAGGACCGGCCATCCATCTTGAAGTCGAATGCCAGCGCGGACGGGAAGGAAGAGCCGTGCACGAACAAGACCGGTAATGCGTCGCTCGCGCGTGGCGATGCGGTATGGCGCAGGCGGAGCTGCAGGCCGGGCCGATGGCTGGGCGCTTCCAGCACCTCGCTTGCGTGGCCGGCTGCGGCGAACATGAGGAGGAGGGCGGGGGGCAGTGTTTTCATCCGCTTATGCTAGCGCCGGTTCGCCCAAAAAAGATTCGGCCTGGACCGAACTATGATTGGATAGCAAGAATCGGATCGCGGGGCCGGCCTGGGGATGCAACACTCCGGCCATGACAACGCTCAACGATATGCGACAAGCGGCCTTCGGCCTCGGCTTGTTCGCCGGACTCGCCGTGCAAGCGGCGGCACAGACATCGAGCCTTGCGTTCGACGGCCACCTCAATCTTGGCATGGTCAAGGAGAGCGGCCGCAGCGCCGAGCTTGGACGCGGCTATAACAACTGGCTGCGCCTGATCGGGCGCGAACAGCTTGACGGCGAACTGTCGGCCGGCATGACGCTGGAGCTGCGCTACAAGCCCGAGACCGGCATGGCCGAAAGAGAATCCCTGTTCCAGGGCGAGTCGACGATCGGCGTGGCCAGCAAGCGCTTTGGAACGCTGCGGCTGGGCCGGGCGATGAGTCCCTTGTGGCAGCAAAAATGGCGCTTCGAACCGTGGTTCGACAGTGAATTCATTGGCTCGCTTGGCAGTTACCAGAGCGGCTCGTACACCTCGGATCCGACCGCCGCATTGGGCTATGCGAACTGGGCGCGGATTCCCGGAGCGCTGTTCTACGACAGCGCCAGCGAGGGTGGGTTCACGCTGCATCTGGCGAGCGCCGTGAGTCCGCCGGCCGGCGCG
>DASRXO010000575.1:0-6816 GCA_035654095.1 Telluria sp. | reverse complement strand
GGTTCATCGTGCCCACGCGGACACCCGCATCACCGCAATGCGTAGGGTGGGTACGGGTTCATCGTGCCCACGCGGACACCCGCATCACCGCAATGCGTAGGATGGGTACGGGTTCATCGTGCCCGCGCGGACACCCGCATCACGGCAAGGTAATCGTCACATTCGCCGCCCGCGGCGGCAGCTTCACGAGGTCGTTGTAGGCCGTCAGCGAGATCTCGGTCCCGCGCCCCAGCGAGGTGCGAAAGCCAAGGTAGGCGCCCAGTCCGGCCAGCGCGAACACCGCCGTCAGCACCCACATCGACAGGTCGCTGCGCAGCTTGTTGGTGATCTGGTCCGGCCGCTCGACATGCGGCGCGAAGCCGCGGTTCTTGCCGCGCATGCGCGCCAGCTCGTCGCCCAGCCGCGCGCACAGGTAGTTCAGCTTGTCGGTCCCGTCCAGCGCATACTTGCCCTGGAAACCGAGCAGCAGGCACATATGGAACACCTCCAGCGCCTGCAGGTGCGCACTGCCGCGCGCCCGCAAATCCTCCAGCCGCTGGAAGAAATGTTCGCCCGCCAGCTGGTCGCCGAACAGGCGCAGTTGCAGCGGCCGGGTCTCCCACTCATCGCGGATCGCGTACTGCGAGCGCAGGATGATCTCGTCGACCGCGGCGCAGAACGCGTATTTGGCCGCCTCCACGTCGTCCGCCTGCAGGCCGAGTTGCCTGGCCTTGCGATCGACCTCGCCGAGGAACTGGGTCATGTGTTCGGAGAACGCATCCCTGTCCTGCGGCCCGCAGCCATTCTTGAGCAGGAACAGGGCGTAGAACCCTTCGTACATCAGCCCCACCAGGTCTTGCGGACCGGCGCCGCGGTTGGCCAGCGGGGCGGGCGCGGTGCGCCGTTCGATGTGCTGGCTCATGCCGCGATCGCAATCAGCTCGAGCGTCAGGTCGCGGATCCCGTTCGGCACGTAGATCGAGATGGACTGCGCCTTCAGCATGTTCTCGTACAGCGCGCCCTTGTTCTCGAGCGCGAAGTAGTAGGTGTCGGGACGTACCGGCACCGCCGCCGGCACTTGCGGCGCGTGCACCAGTTTCACGCCGGGCATCGCCGAGAGCACGAACTTGTCCACGTCTTCCGGCGCGCCGAGCTTGAAGCGCAGCGGAACGATGTCGACCAGTTCGATCGCCGCCATGTCGGCGCTGACCGCCAGGTACAGCGTGGTCTGCTGGTTGATCTTGCCCGAATCGAGGGCGCCCAGATGGTAGGACGGCTTGTCGTTCGACAGCGCGATCGCAAAGTACTTCGACGAGATGACGGTGTCGAGCAGGGTGCGGATGATTTCGTCGATCCGCGCGAAGGCCGGTCCCGGATCGCGGTGCGAATAGGCCGGCAGGTCTTCGAGCTTGAGGCCGCGCGAGTAGGTCATCAAGCCGCCGGCCAGTTCCAGCAATTGCGCGAACAGGCGCTCGGGATGCAGCTCGCGGTGGCTCAGGTAATGGGTCAGCGAGGCGTAGGCCGAACTGGCCGTGTGCAGCAGCCAGAACGAGGAGACGTCGCCGCCGCGCAGTTCCACCACGTTCTTGCTCGGTTCGCGGTAATGGCCATACAGGCTGTTGACCTTGGCCAGCAGCTTCTCCATCAGCCGCGCCAACTGCGCGTGCAGGCCCGGCGCGCCGTCGATCGACAGGCTGGGCGCCATGAACGAGGGATCGACTTCGAAGCCGCCGGCCGCCACCCGGCGCAGCCGCAGCAGCGGGAAGCTCTCGTACGATTCGAGCGGCTCCAGTTCGGACACCAGCCGCACGGTCTTCTTCAAAAAGCTGACCGGCGCGTCCGCCGCATGCGTGAACAGGTCCTGGGTGGCGCGCTCGCGCTGGCCGAAGCGCGCATCGGTCTTGGCCTCGCCGCCGTTGGCGCAGTTGTCGCCATGCGCCTTCAGGCAGGGCAGGGCGGCGTGGAAGGTGATGCCCTGCGTGGCCGGCGCCAGCTCGCCCAGGCGCACTTGCAGCGGCAGGGCGTCGCCGTCCGGCGCGCGGTAGATTTCACCGTCCGGGAAGATCAGCGACAGCGCGTCCAGCCGCAGCGTGCCGCTCTTGAGCGCCTCATGGTCCACCGCCAGCGCCTGCACGCCCCAGGCATACGGATGGAGTGCGTTCGCGGTCTGCGCCAGCCTGGCTTCGTGGTAGCGGTCCTGCTGCTGGAAATGCTGCGGCCGCAAGAACAGGCCCTCGCCCCACAGCACTTTCGATGGATTGTTCACGGTCGAACCTCGCGAGAAGTGGTTGCTGGAAGGAGCTAGCTTGCTGGAAATATTGTGGCGCTTGTTGATGGTGCGCAGAAATGTGCGTGAGGAAATAGAACTTCGATTCCGTTGACTATGCGCAATTCGCGACGACCTCCTTGTCCAATAATGTCGTCTGGATCAACGGTACGGGAGAGCCAGCATGACCATGAAACGCCTACTGCCCAGTCTCATTTGCGCCGCGCTGTTGTCGGGCTGCGCCGCCGGTCCCGGCGCCGGCGTCAAATCGGCCGGCGGCATCGCGCCGGCGCTGGCCGATGCCGACACCGCGCTCAAGGCCGGCCGCACCGAGCAGGCCCTTGCGCTGCTCAAGAGCGCGGGCGCGGCCTACCCTTCGGACAAGGCGCCCTGGTTGCGCATGGCGCAGCTGCGCTTCGACGCCGGCAATTACGGCGAGGCGATCGTCAATGCGCTCGAAGCGCTGGAGCGCGACCCGGACGACATGCTGGCCCACAGCATCGCGGCCGTCAGCGGCCTGCGTGTGTCGAGCAAGGCACTGGCCGACCTGACCCAGAAGAACAACCTGTCCGGCACCGTGCGCACCGAGGCGCAAGACCTGGCCAGGCTGCTGCGCACCAGTCTCGGCGAAGAAGTGCTGGTGCCCGGCCCCGGCAAGAACACCGCGCGCGCCGCGCCGGCCAGGAAGCCCGCCGTTGCAGCCGCGCCAGCGCCGGCTGCGGCCCCCGCGCCGCGGGCGGCGTCCGCCGGCAGCGATCCGTTCGGCGCGCTCAAGTAATCCCTCTCGGACCGGCAGCCGCCGGTCCCTCATCACCGCAACCCCTGGAGTCGCCATGGCCAAAAGTGAAAGCGTGCAGAAACGTCTGCAAAAAGTGCGCGCGCCGCGCGTACAAATGACCTACGACGTCGAAATCGGCGACCTGGTCGAGAACAAGGAGCTGCCCTTCGTGGTCGGCGTGGTCGGCGACTTCGGCGGCGATCCGAGCGCGAGCAAGAAGCGCCTGAAGGACCGCAACTTCGTCAACGTCGACAGCAGCAATTTCGACGAGGTGCTGGGCGGCGTGGCGCCGGTCGCCAGCTTCCGCGTGCCGAACCACCTGAGCGAAGAGGGCGGCGAGTTCGGCGTCCAGCTGCAGTTCCGCGAGATGGCCGACTTCCGGCCCGAATCGGTGGTGCGGCAAGTGGCCCCGCTCAAAGGCCTGCTCGAAGCGCGCACCAAGCTGGCCGACCTGCGCAACAAGCTGGCCGGGAACGACAAGCTGGACGACATCCTCAGCGATGTCCTGGGGAATACCGAAAAACTCGGCCAGCTGCGCAAAGCCGGCCAGACCAAGGAGAACTGAGATGGCCGCCGTCCTCGAAGCCGCAACAGCCGCGCCGGTCGAACTGGAGACCGGCCTGCTCGACCAGATCGTCGAACAAAGCCGGGTCGCCAAATCGGCCAGCGAACATGAGCGTGCGCGCGACATCATCTCGGAGCTGGTCAGCCAGGTGATGGACGGCACGGTGGTCATGTCGAACAACCTGTCGGCCACGCTCGACGCGCGCGTGGCGGAGCTCGACCGCATGATCTCGCAGCAGCTGTCGGCGGTGATGCACGCGCCCGAATTCCAGAAGCTCGAACGCAGCTGGACCGGCTTGCACTACCTGGTCAAGAACTCGACCAACAGTCCGGGCCAGCAGATCCGCATGATGAACGCCACCAAGCGCGAGCTGGTGAAGGACTTCCAGTCGGCGCTCGAATTCGACCAGAGCGTGATCTTCAAGAAGGTCTACGAAGAGGAATTCGGTACCTTCGGCGGCGCGCCCTACGGCACCCTGATCGGCGATTTCGAGATCACGCGCCAGCCCGAGGACATCTACTTCCTCGAGCAGATGTCGCACGTCGCCGCAGCCAGCCATGCACCCTTCATCACCTCCGCCTCGCCCGAGCTGTTCGGCGTCGAGACCCACAGCGACCTTGGCAAGCCGCGCGACCTGGCCAAGGTGTTCGACACCGCCGAATACGCCAAGTGGAAGGCCTTCCGCGAATCGGAAGACGCGCGCTACGTCGGCCTGACCCTGCCGCGCTTCCTGGGCCGCCTGCCGTTCAATCCGGCCGACGGCATGACCACCGAAGGCTTCAACTTCGTCGAGGACGTGGACGGCACCGACCACCAGAAGTACCTGTGGTGTAACGCCGCTTACGCCTTCGCCACCAAGCTGACCCGTGCCTTCGAGGACTTCGGCTGGTGCGCGGCGATCCGCGGCGTGGAAGGCGGCGGCCTGGTGGAGAACCTGCCGACCCACACCTTCAAGACCGACGAGGGCGAGGTCGCGCTCAAGTGCCCGACCGAGCTGGCGATCACCGACCGGCGCGAGAAGGAGCTGAGCGACCTCGGTTTCATCTCGCTGGTCCACTGCAAGAACACCGCTTACGCCGCCTTCTTCGGCGCGCAGTCGGCGCAGAAGGCCAAGAAGTACGCCAACGAGGCGGCCAACGCGAACGCGGTGCTGTCCTCGCAGCTGCAGTACATCTTCGCGGTGTCGCGCATCGCGCACTACATGAAGGCCATGATGCGCGACAAAATCGGCAGCTTCTCGGCCGCGTCCAGCGTCGAGGACTTCCTCAATCGCTGGCTGACCCAGTACGTCCTCCTCGACGACAACGCGAGCCAGGAGCAGAAGGCCCAGTTCCCGTTGCGCGAGGCGAGCGTGCAGGTGTCCGAGGTGCCGGGGCGGCCGGGCGTGTATCGGGCCGTGTCCTTCCTGCGTCCGCATTTCCAGCTCGACGAGCTGTCCGTTTCGCTCCGTCTGGTCGCGGAGTTGCCGCAGTCGACCAAGAACTGACCTTGTTCCTTAACCTCACACCGGGAGTAGAAAATGGCAATTGACGTGTATCTGCAAATCGACGGCATCAAAGGCGAATCGGCCGACGACCGGCATCGCGACTGGATCGAATGCAAATCGGTGTCGTGGGGCGTCTCGCAGCCCAAGTCGGCCACCGCATCGACCGGCGGCGGCCACACCGCCGAGCGCTGCGAGCACAGCGAGATCACGATCACCAAGCTGGCCGACCTGGCCACGCCGATCCTGCTGCAAACCTGCTCGTCGGGCAAGACCATCCCGCGTGCGCGCTTCGAGTTCATGCGCGCCGACGGCCAGGGCGAGCGTATCAAATACTTCGAGATCGAGCTGGAGAACATCCTGATCGGCGACATCAGCCCGTCGGTGGGCGAGGGCGACATCCTGCACGAGAACATGGGGCTTAAGTTTTCGAAGGTCAAATGGAAGTACACGCAGCAGAAGGTGTCCGGCGGCGCAGGTGGCAACACCTCCGGCGGCTGGGACCTGGCCAGTAACAAGCTGGCTTGACAAGGACGGCGCATTGCGATGTTTGCCGCGGCCTCGCGCCGCGGTCTTTTTTGGGGAGCGGCGATGAGAGGTTTCGCACCCGGCCTGCTGGATCGCCTGATGGGCGAGCGCACGCAGGCAAGCACCAGCGGCGTCGTATCGCGCCTGTCGATCGAGCAGTTGAAGGACAGCGTGGCGCGCGACCTCGAAGCCCTGCTCAACACCCGCGTGGCCCTGCCGCCGGAATTACTGGACGCGTACCCCGAATGCCGCGATTCGATCGTCAACTACGGCCTGATCGATTTCGCCGGCTTCTGCCTGTCCAGCACCGATGACCGCGCCGCCATCTGCGCCAGCCTGAAGGCAGCGATCGAGCGTCACGAGCCGCGGCTGGCGAACGTGAGCGCTTCGCTCGAAATGGACGCGGGCAGCGTCAACCGGCTCAACTTCGTCATCAACGCCACGCTCGACGTGCACCCGGCGCTGGAGCCGGTCAATTTCAACGCCGTCTTGCAGCCCTCGTCGCTGCACTATTCAATTACGAAGACGTCACGCGCGACGCGCACATAATGGAGAACGACATGCCTTATATAGCAGCAAACCCAAAGAAGTTCTTGGATTCCTCTGTTGGCAGTGGACAGTGTGTCGCTTTCGTCCAAGCGGCGGTGCAGGTCGGACATACCAGCACCTGGGGGCGTGGGGCACGCGTTCAAGGCCTGGTTCTTCCGATTGGAACTGCGATCGCCACCTTTGGCGACAACAAGCGTTATGAGAACGACACTCACGGCAGCTCACACGCAGCAATCTATTTGGGCCAGACAGCCATCGGCATCCAGGTCCTCGATCAGTGGCGCCACAAACGCAAGCTCCCCGACGGAACGATCAAGGATGATATCCACGTCGTGCAAGAGCGCACCATCTTCTTCCAGGCGAACGTGAAGCCTGTTGACGACGGCGGGAAGTATTATGTTATCGACTAGCGGCATTCTCTCCGTCGCTCTCATGCTGCTATCCGGTATGGCACTGGCTGATCCTATCACCGTGTGTCCGCAAACCCATCGAGAGGGAAGCAAGGTTGGACGGCTGGCAGACGCCGATGTTTTTCAAGGTCCGCCGGAGAAGCGGGCGAGCATGATCCCCGACCTCGAAACCTCCGAGTGGACTCTCGCCGGTTATCAAGAGAATTCCAAAAATCGAGGTGAATCGCTCTATCTCGTATGCCGCTATAAAGGCATCACG
>DASRXO010000574.1:0-2570 GCA_035654095.1 Telluria sp. | reverse complement strand
CCGGCTCCAGCGTGAGCTTGTAGCGGATCGCGACCACCGGGTCGAGCACCGAGCCTTCGCCGCCGGCCAGCGGATCGGGCGCCAGCATCGCGCGCGGCGCCGCCGTGCTGTTGGCGCGGCCGATGAAGTCGGCGCGGCTGGTTTCGAACGAGGCGTCGAGCAGCATCCCGTCGTGCACCGTCATCAGGTGCAGCAGCCAGGGCATCTGCTCGTCCTTGGTGCGCGGCCGGCGGGTGCACAGGATCGCATTCTCGTTGCGCAGGATCTCGGTCTGCACGAACAGCTTGTTGAACGCCGGGTGCGCGGCGTCGGCCGCGGCCGGCGCCATCACCACTTCGGCGTAGCTGGTGAATTCGATGGTGCGCGTTACCTGCGACTTGTTGGTGATGCGGGTGCGGCGCATCTCGATGTCGTCCTCGGGCGAGACCACGATCTCGGTGTACAGATCGAGGCCGCGGTCGTGGCGGCGGAACTCGGCCCGCCCTTCCGAGAAGATGACTTCGTATTTCTTCGGCTCGACCAGGGTGGGCTGGAAGGCGGTGGACCAGAAATGGCCGCTGTCGACGTCGCGCACGTAGCAGAAATTACCCCAGTTGTCGGAGGTCGCATCCTCGCGCCAGCGGGTGACGGCCAGGTCCCTCCAGCGGCTGTAGCTGCCGCCCGCGCTGGTCACCATCACGTGGTAGCGGCCGTTCGACAGCAGTTGCACCTCGGGCTGGGCGGTGCTGGTCTGGGTGATGATCCGCATCGGCATGCTCGGCTCGGCCACCGGCGCGCGCAGCGCCGCCAGTTCCGCCGTGTTCGAATAGAAGGCGCCGGCCTTCGGCACCCGCTCCTGGAGCACCAGCAAGGTGGCCTGGAACAGCGGATCGGACTCGAAACGGCGCTGCATCGGACGGTCGTGCAGCAAATAGCTCATGGCCAGGAAGCTCATGCCCTGGTGGTGCGCCATGAAGGAGCGGATCACCGCGAAGCTCTGGCCGCGCGGCAGGCGCGAGACCGTGTAGTCGATCGCCTCGTAGAAACCGTACTTGCCCATGAAGCCCAGCTCCGCCATGCGCACCAGGTTCTGGCAGGCGGCGTCGGGATCGACCATCAGGCCGAGCATGGTGGCGTAGGGCGCGACCACCAGGTCGTCGGACAGGCCGCGCTTGAGGCCCGAGCCGGGCACGCCGAACGCGCGGTACTGGTAGTTCAGGTTGGCGTCGACCGTGTTGTAGCCGGACTCGGATATCCCCCACGGCACGTCGCGCTGGCGGCCGTAGTCCATCTGGGTCTTGACGATCGCGTTGTAGGTCTGGTCGAGCAGCGTGTTCTGGTAGGTCGGCATGACCAGCAGCGGCATCAGGTACTCGAACATCGAGCCGCTCCACGACAGCAGCAGCTGCTCGCCGCCGATGATGCACAGCTGGCGGCCCAGCGCGAACCAGTGCTCCTGCGGGAACTGGCCCTGCGCGATGCCGACGAAACTGGCCAGCCGCACTTCCGACGCCAGCAGGTCGTAATAGCTGGCGTCGAGCCGGCGGTCCGACACGTTGTAGCCGATCGCCAGCAGGTCGGTGGTGGCGTTGTACAGGAAGCGGAAATCCATCAGGGCGAAATCGCGCGCCTGCTGCACCAGCCCGGCGATCTGTTCGAGCCGGACGCGCGCGAAGGCGCTGCCCTGCTCGACCAGCACGGCCAGGGTCTGCTGGCGTTCGCGCTCGCTGGGCGCGAGGTCGCTGCTCGGGCTGCCGGTCAGGCCGAAGGCGGCCAGCTCGCGCAGGGTCGGGATGCGGGTCAGGCTCGAATCGACCACGTATTCCTGGGCCGCCTTCATCCACGGCGCCAGCGCCAGCAATTCCTCGCGCGCGACGCGGACCTGGGCGCCCAGCTTGGCGGACCAGGCTTGCAGCTCGGGCTCCGGCGCCGGTCCCAGCGCGGTGGTCAGCGCATCGCAGCCGGCGCACAGGCGCGCCAGCGCATCGGCCACGCCGGGCAAGGTGCCGGCCTCGCGCATGCGTTCCGCGCTCAGCTGATGCTGCAGCGCGACGATCGCATCCCTGATCGCCGGACCGGCGTCGCCCGCGTGCTCGTCCAGCACGCGCAGGGTGATGCAGATGCCTTCGAGCGTGCGCGGGCCGGCGACCGGCTGGTCGGCCAGCGCGGTGAGGCCCGGCGCCAGGGTCAGCAAGTGGCCGGCCAGGTTGCCGCTGTCGACCGCCGACACGTACATCGGGTGCAGCGGCATCAGGGTCAGGGTGTCGTACCAGTTGTAGAAATGGCCCTGGTAGCGCTCCATGCGCGCCATGGTCTTGAAGGTCTCGGCGGTGCGCGCCAGCAGCTGGCCGGCGCCGATGAAGCCGAAGTCGCAGGCGGTCAGGTTGGCCAGCAGCGCCATGCCGATGTTGGTCGGCGAGGTGCGGTGCGCCACCACGCGCGCCGGGTGTTCCTGCATATTGTCGGGCGGGAGCCAGTTGTCCTCGGCCCCGACGAAGACCTCGAAAAAGTCCCAGGTGCGGCGCGCCAGCGTCTGCAGGAACACCGACTGCGGTGAGCTCAGGCGCGCCGCGGCGCGCTCCACGGGCAGG
>DASRXO010000573.1:0-3119 GCA_035654095.1 Telluria sp. | reverse complement strand
CCGGCCCCCATATCGTCTATTCAGGAGCAAGCAATGGCCCGCATCACCATCGAAGATTGTCTGAAAAATATTCCTAACCGCTTCCAGCTGACCCTCGCCGCGACCTACCGCGCGCGCCAGTTGTTGCAAGGCCACACCCCGAAGGTGGACGCCAAGGACAAGCCGACCGTCGTCGCCCTGCGCGAAATCGCCGCCGGCAAGGTCGGCATCGAAATGTTGAAGAAGGTCCCCATGTAAGCAGCGACGCGTGCCCGAGCCGTGTCAACCCGCCATTCTGGTATCCTTTCATCACAACCGCGGCCGATTGACTAGCGTATGAACCTGACCACTCCGGATTCGACACACTCAGGCACGCCCAAGACCCGGGCCGCGCGCTCGGCGTCCAAGCCGAAGGAACCCGCTGTCCCCGCCACGCCCGCCCTCGCGCCCGGCGTCGCCTCGGTCACCCAGTTGTCGGCCAAGCTGGCCGAATACCTGACGCCCTCCGAACTCAAGAAAGTCAAGGAAGCCTACCGCTTCTCCGACGAGATGCATCTGGGCCAGGTGCGCAAGTCGGGCGAGCCCTACATCTCGCACCCGATCGCGGTGGCCGAAATCTGCGCCGACTGGAAGCTCGACGCCCAGGCCATCATGGCGGCCCTGCTGCACGACGTGATGGAAGACCAGGACGTCAAGAAGGAAGAGCTGATCGAACGCTTCGGCGCGCCGGTCGCCAGCCTGGTCGACGGCCTGTCCAAGCTCGAGAAGATCGAGTTCCAGAGCCTGATCGAGGCGCAGGCCGAAAACTTCCGCAAGATGCTGCTGGCGATGGCCTCCGACGTGCGGGTCATCCTGATCAAGCTGGCCGACCGCCTGCACAATATGCGCACCCTGGACTTCATGAGCGAAGCCAAGAAGCGCCGCATCGCGTCCGAAACGATGGAAGTGTATGTGCCGATCGCGCACCGCCTCGGCCTCAACAATATCTACCGCGAACTGCAAGACCTGGCCTTCTCCCATCTGTATCCGCTGCGCTACCGCACGCTGTCGAAGGCGGTCAAGTCGGCGCGCGGCAACCGGCGCGAAGTGGTCAAGAAGATCCTCGAGTCGGTCAAGAACACGCTCGCGATGGCCGAGCTGCCGGCCGAAGTCTACGGCCGCGAAAAGACCCTGTTCGGCATTTACCGCAAGATGCGCAGCAAGCACCTGTCGTTTTCCCAGGTGCTCGACGTGTACGGCTTTCGGGTGGTGGTCGACAGCTTCGCCAACTGTTATGTGGCGCTCGGCACCCTGCACGGCCTGTACAAGCCGATGCCCGGCAAGTTCAAGGACTACATCGCGATCCGCAAGCTGAACGGCTACCAGTCGCTGCACACCACCCTGATCGGCCCGTACGGCACGCCGGTCGAATTCCAGATCCGCACCCAGGACATGCACCGCACCGCCGAGTCGGGCGTGGCCGCGCACTGGCTGTACAAGAACGGCGAATCGAATTTGTCCGACCTGCAGCAGCGCACCCATGCGTGGCTGCAGTCGCTGCTCGACATCCAGCAGCAGACCGGCGACTCGGCCGAATTCCTCGAGCACGTGAAGGTCGACCTGTTCCCCGATTCGGTCTACGTGTTCACGCCGAAGTCGAAGATCATCGCGCTGCCGCGCGGCGCCACCGCGCTCGACTTCGCCTACACCATCCACACCGGCATCGGCGACCATACGGTCTCGGTCAAAATCAACAACGAGCCCTCGGCGCTGCGCACCGAGCTGCACAATGGCGACATCGTCGAGATCGTGACCGACCCGAACTCGCGCCCGAGCCCGACCTGGCTGGCGTTTGTGCGCACCGGCAAGGCGCGCTCGGCGATCCGCCACCACCTGCGCACGATCAACCTCGGCGAGTCGGTGGAACTGGGCCAGGAGCTGCTGGCGCAGGCGCTCACCACGCTCAACATCAATCCCGACCTGCCGGCCCCCACCATCGAAAAGCTGCTCAACGAATCGTCGGCCAAGTCGATGGACGAGTTGTACGCCGAGATCGGCATCGGCAAGCGCATGGCGGCGCTGGTGGCGCGCCATATCTTCGGCCTGGTGGACGACGAAACGGGCACCCTGCCGTCCGAGCATCACCTGGTCTCGAGCGAGCTCGACCCGGTGACGATCTACGGCAGCGAAGGGGTGTCGGTGCAACTGGCGCCGTGCTGCCTGCCGATCCCCGGCGACATGATCACCGGCCAGCTGCGGCGCGACCAGGGCCTGATCGTGCACACCGCCGACTGCCTGCCGGCCAAGCGCCTGCGCGGCAAGGAGCCGGACCGCTGGATCGCGGTCCAGTGGGGCACCGAGCTGAACCGCCGCTTCGATTGCCGCATCCGGCTCTTGATCAACAATGAAAAAGGCATCCTGGCGCGGGTGGCCGCCGAGATCGGCGAGTCGGACGCGAACATCACCTACGTGGGCATGGACGAGGATGCGGAACACGTCATGACCCAGCTGCGCTTCACGATCCAGGTCAAGGACCGGGTGCACCTCGCGCACCTGATCCGCAACCTGCGCCAGGTGGCCGGCGTCACCCGCGTCGAGCGCGAGCGCGCCTGATAGTTTCTGCTTACCACCAGCGGAACAGCTTCCAAAAGTCGAGCAGCAGCTTGAGCCAGTCCAGCCACGAGCCGGAGTCGACCTGCAGGGCGTGGGCGAAGAATTCAATCATGATGGGTCCCGGTTGATTTAAAAGAAAACCAACTTCATTATGGAACGCAAATTCTCGCGCGATATCGATCTGGCGCAGGCCTAAGCCGGG
This sequence comes from Telluria sp., assembly GCA_035654095.1. GTDB lineage: Bacteria > Pseudomonadota > Gammaproteobacteria > Burkholderiales > Burkholderiaceae_D > Telluria_A. The sequence goes on along the minus strand of DASRXO010000573.1, from coordinate 346 downwards.
CGATAAACCATCGCCACCGCGCCGCTTGGAAACGGTGTGGCGCCGACCAGCACCAGGTCGCGCGGCGCCTCGATGCCGTCGAACAGCGCCAAGCCCTTGCCCAGCACCACCGGATGGACCACCAGGCGGTATTCGTCGACCAGCCCAAGTGCCACCAGCGAGCGCGCGAAACGGGCGCCGCCGTGGGCCAGCAGCTCGCGGCCGGGCAACTGCTTGAGGCGGTTGATCTCGTCGGCCAGGTCGCCGCGCACGATCATGGTGTCGCCCCACGGCGCCTCTTCCAGCGTGCGCGAGAAGACGAACTTGGGAATCTCGTTCATCGGCGCGGCGAACGGCTCGTTCGAGG
>DASRXO010000572.1:0-3809 GCA_035654095.1 Telluria sp. | reverse complement strand
GCCGGCATCGGCCGCTGGTTCGGGCCGGTGATGCTGATCTGGTTCCTGACGCTGGCGGTGATGGGCGTGATCAACATCGTGCACGCGCCGCAGATCCTCACCGCGCTCAATCCGCTGTACGCCTTCCGCTTCATGCTCGCCAACCGCTTCATCGCCTTCGTCGCGCTGGGCGCGGTGGTGCTGGCCTTCACCGGCGCCGAAGCGCTGTATGCCGACATGGGCCACTTCGGCAAGAAGCCGATCCGCGCGGCCTGGTTCCTGATCGCCTTTCCCGCGCTGGCGCTGAACTACCTGGGGCAGGGCGGGCTGCTGATCACCCATCCCGAAGCGATCTCGAATCCCTTCTTCCAGCAGCTCGGCGCGTGGAGCATCTACCCGCTGGTGGTACTGTCGACGATGGCCGCGGTGATTGCCTCGCAAGCCACGATCTCGGGCACCTTCTCGATGACCAAGCAGGCGATCGCGCTCGGCCTGCTGCCGCGCATGCGCGTGCTGCACACCAGCGCGAGCGAGATCGGCCAGATCTACATCCCGGCCGTGAACTGGCTGCAGCTGATCGTCGTGCTGGTCGCGGTGATCGGCTTCGGCTCGTCCGACAAGCTGGCCGGCGCCTACGGCATCGCGGTCACCGCCACCATGTTGGCGACCACCATCCTGACCTTCTTCGTGATCCGCTACCGCTGGCATTTGCCGCTGCTGCTGTGCTTCGGCGCGACCGGCTTCTTCATCGCGATGGACATCATGCTGTTCTCGGCCAGCACGCTCAAGCTGCTGCACGGCGGCTGGTTCCCGCTGCTGCTGGGCGCGATCCTGTTCACCGTGATGCTGACCTGGAAGCGCGGCCGCGAGCTGGTGTTCGAAAACCTGCAGAAGCACGCGATCCCGCTCGACGATTTCCTGCAGTCGCTGTTCGTGGCGCCGCCCACGCGGGTGTACGGCACCGCGATTTTCCTGCGCGGCGAAAGCGACGGCGTGCCGCACGCGCTGTTGCACAACCTCTCGCACAACAAGGTGCTGCACGAGCGCGTGGTGTTCCTGACCGTGCACATCATCGAGGAGCCATGGGTGCCGCTGTCCGAGCAGGCGGTGGTCGTGCCGCTGGGCCACAACTGCTTCCAGCTGAACGTGCGCTACGGCTTCAAGGACGAACCGGACCTGCCGAACGTGCTGGCGCAGTGCCAGCAGCATGGGCTGCCGTTCGAGATGATGGAAACCTCCTTCTTCATCGCGCGCCAGACCGTGATTTCGGCGCCGGGCGGCGGCATGGCGCCGTGGCGCGAGCATCTGTACGTGGCGATGTCGCGCAATGCGCGCGGCGCCGCGGACTATTATCAGATTCCTACCAATCGCGTCATCGAGTTGGGTACGCAAGTCGAGATCTGATACAAAATAATACAAAAAACCGACAATCGGAGGACTGCCGAGGAAGATTACCGCGCATTTCTCCTGCTAAACTTCAGGACATTTTTGCAATCCGCCAAGGACCCCATGAAATTCAAGCTCCCCCTGATCGCTGCCTTTGTCGCCATGCTGAGCCTGACCGCTTGCGGCGGCGGCAGTAACGCCACCACGACGACGGCGACATCCGACCAGCCGACCGCGCTGACCAAGACCGACACCGTGGTCGGCACCGGCGCCGACGCGGTGGGCGGCAAGACCGCGACCGTGACTTACACCGGCTATCTGTACAGCTCGACCGCGGCTGGCAACAAGGGCACCAAGTTCGACTCCGGCACCTTCTCCTTCTTGCTGGGCAGCGGCGCGGTGATTCCCGGTTTCGATCAGGGGGTGACCGGCATGAAAGTGGGCGGCCAGCGCACGGTGATCATGCCGGCGAGCCTGGGTTACGGCGCTGCCGGTTCCGGCACTGCGATTCCGGCGAACGCCGGGCTGGTCTTCGACATCGCACTGACCGCGATCCAGTAAATGCAGCGGTCGCGAAGAATGCCGTTCAGCCCGGGCTGAGCGGCATTTTTTTCGTCCCGAAACATGGGGTCACATCTGACATTCGTACATTTCGCTAGCGAAATGTACGAATGTCAGATGTGACCCCATCCCTGATGTGGTGCATGCCGGGCTGATCCGTGCTCGGAGGCGGCTTAGCCGATGGTCTGGAAGAAGTAGGTCGCGGCGCCGAGCTCGGGCGGCGCCTGGTAGCGCTGCACCGCCAGCCGCTCGAACGCGACCGGGCGGCTGAACGCCGGCCCGTCGTACACAAAGGTGTGGAACTCGCCGTTCTCGCCGCACGCGTCCACCCCGTCCGGCAAATCGGCCAGGAAGGCGGCGTCGAATTCGCGTCCGCAGAACTCCGCTCCCAAGTAGGCGCCGTTCACGCACACCACCACCGCCTTGAAGCCGGCCGCGAGGAACTCGTCGACCAGCTTGCGGCGCGGCTCCAGCCACAAGGGCAGCACCGCTTCGATGCCGGCCGCGGCGCACACCTTCTCTTCCCATTCGCGATGCGGCAGCAGGTCGATGTCGCCGAAGATCGCTTGCCCGATACCGCGCCCTTTCGCCGCGCGCAGCATGCCGATGAATTTTTCTTCGTAGCTCTTCCAGCTGGTGTCGTAGAACTCCAAGGGCGCGCCGATGCTGGCCGCTTGCGCGCGCAGCAGTGCGGGCGGCACGCCATGCGAGCGCGATCTGGCGCCGTCTTCGTCCATCGCGGTGATCAGCAGCGCGATCTCGGCGCCGGCACTGCGCGCGCGCCACAGCGCCAGGCAGGAGTCCTTGCCGCCGCTCCAGGACACCAGCGCCGTCATCGGCGTCCGCGCCCGGTCATGCGGGCCAGCAGATTGTCGCGGTCGAAGAACTGGTGCTTGATCGCCGCCAGCACATGCAGCCCGATCAGGTACATCAGCGCGTCGGCGGTGAAGCCATGGATCTGCTCAAGGGGATCCTTCCAGCTGTCGAACCTGGGGAAGGGACTCGGTATCTGCAGCAAGTCGAACACGCCGAACGACCGTCCGGCGCTCCACTGGATCAGCGGTCCGCTCACGATCATCAGCGCGACCCCGGTCAACAGCAGCGCATGCACCAGGCGCGCCAGCAGCTGCAGCACCGGCTTCTGCGGATGCGGCCGCGGCGAGGTCGAGGCCACCCGCCACACCACGCGAAACAGCAGGAGCGGGATCGCGATGGTGCCGATCGCGATGTGCAGCGTGCGCCAGAAGCGCTTCTCGTCGCCGCGCGGCATATCGCCGAAATACAGCCCGATGCCGAGCAGGAGCAGCACGAACAGCGCGCCGATCCAGTGGTTGAGGCGAGACACCTTGCCGTAGGCCGTGGCCGTGTCGCGGATCGACATGCGGGAAGCTCCAATCGAGGATGAGGGAAACGCCGATTATCGGCGATGCCGCTCCCAAGCTCAATCAAAACCTGCGCCGCCCGCGCGGCGTCATGGCCTTCTAGCGCAGCATGTCGACGTGCGCGATGCCGTCCTCGTCGTACACCGGCGTCACGGTCTGGAAGCCGAAGCTGGCGTAGAACCGTTCGAGATAGTGTTGGGCGCCGATGCGGATGCGGTGGCCGGGGTACTCGCGCTCCGCGTGCGCGATGCCTTGGGCGATCAGATCGCGCCCCACGCCCATGCCGCGCGCGGGCGTCGCGGTCAGCACGCGGCCGAGCGACATCTCGGCGTACTTCACGCCCGGCGCGAGGCAGCGCAGGTAGCCGGCGAGCTGGCGCTGGCCGTCGATGACGCGCCAGCCAAGCAGGTGGTGCGCCTGCGCGTCGAGGCCGTCGAAGTCGTTGTAGAAGCAGCGCTGTTCGAGCACGAATACCTGCTGGCGCGCGGCCAGCACCGCATA
>DASRXO010000571.1:0-6513 GCA_035654095.1 Telluria sp. | reverse complement strand
GCGTATTCGAGATCGGAAAAGCTCTTCTGCATGATCGACGGGGACGATGTTGGGTGAAGCGATATTGTCTCAGACCAGCCGCGTTGGCGAAACGGCTGATGGTGAATAAATCAGTGCTTCCCTAACGCTGTTTAGTTTCGCGCGTTCATGTTCTTCGTTGCAGCATGGCCTTGTTCCACACCAGGGCCGTGCTTGACGAGTTGATTGCCGGCTTGCCGCGGTCGTCCACCCATCGCAGAATGTCGTCGGAACGTTTGATCGCATGAGCACACGCATTCACCCTCAAGCCCGTACCACCCAAAAATCCGGCAGGAGATCAAGGACTTCGGGCTATCCGATCGCGAAGCGGCCACCGGGGCATGGTGGAACGGGTGATCCGACTTTAAAGGAGCAGGGCGTGCACAGGCACCGCTTCGAGACCATCAAAAATACCAGCCGCATGATCGGTGACTGGTTATTACATCCCAATCAGGGAGCACGTCTCGGACCTCAGCGGCTACCCCCTTCACCTCATCTCGAAGTCTTGTACCTAATCGACTTCAAGATTGTAGCGATGCCAGGAAGTTGATCCGGACGATGAATGCTACGCCCCCCGGCCGTAAGCGGCCCATGTCAATGACCAGACCAAATTGCTGAAAATTGCTGAAAAAAAGCGTTAGCCAATCCATCAACGCCCCCGATGGAATAAGTGTTTGAGGCGGCGCGGCCAAATAGGGGCCTCACTGGAAGCGGATTGCGGGAGCCAAGGGCGGTGGCCCTGGCTCCCCGGGTTGCATCGCTGGTTGCCCGCCGCTTATTGCGCTGCGTAGAAGGCCTTCATGAAGCGATAGAAGTTCCAGACATCGACCTTGCTCGACATTTCAAACGTCGAGTGCATGCTGATCAGTGGCACGCCCATGTCGATCACTTCCATCTCCTGCTTCGACATGAAGCCGCCGATGGTGCCGCCGCCGCCCACGTCGACCTTTGGCGTCTGGGTCTGCCACGGAATGCCCGCCTTGTCGAGGATATTGCGGATCTTGGCGGTGTATTCCGAATTGGCGTCGAAGCCGCGGCCGTAGCGTTTGATCGCCACGCCGAAGCCGAGCTTGGCCGTGTTGGTGACCTCGCTCGCTTCCGGGAACAGCGGGTTCAGTCCGTCATTCGCATCGGCGCTGATCACCTGCGCGTGCTGCAGGGCCGTGCGCAGATCGATGTCGTTATAGCGCTCGCCCTTCTGACCGCTGACCAGGTGCGCAAACGCCGACGCCAGCACAGTGGAGCCGGCGCCGGTGTTGTTGATCGAGCCGACTTCCTCGAAGTTCGACATATAGGCGATGGCCGTCACGGCCGGCGTACCTTCGATGTCGAGGATGGCCTTGGCGGCGCAGTAAGTGCTCAGGCGGTCGTCCTGGCCGTAGGCGCCGAGCAGGCCGCGGTCCACGCCGACGTCGCGCGGCATGGTCGCCGGAACCAGCTGCAAATCGGCGCTGACGAAGTCTTCCTCCTGGATATGGTACTTGTCCTTCAGCGCGCGTAGCACCTCGCCCACCACGCCGGACTTGTCGGACGGGATGCTGCCCACGATGGGGTCGAGCTCCTCGCCCTTGAAGACCTCGGTGTACGTACGGTTGCGCAGGTCCTTGTCGGAGTGCGGCGCATTGTCGCCGATGACGAACACGGGATCATGCGGATCGAGACCGATGGACACCGGGATCATGCGGCCGTCCGGCGTATCGATGCGGCCCACCAGCGCCAATGGCACGTTGGCCCACTGATATTTTTTGATGCCGCCGTAATAGACCGTCTTGAACAGCGCCAGGCTGTTCTGCGCCGCGCCAATCACCGGGCGGGCCTTGAGGTCGATGTGCGGGCTGTCGTGGTGGGTGCCGACCACGTGCGAACCGCTGGTGATCGGCTGCTGCCCGATCACCGCCAGCACCAGCGTGCGCTCGCGCGAAGGCATGATCAGGCGCGCGCCCGGCCTCACCTGCTCGGGTTTGGTCAGTTCGACGAAGCCGGCCGCCTTCGCCATGCGTATCACCTCGCTGGTCGAGGCCAGGGCGGTGCGGGTGGTGGCGAGATAGTCGCGGTATTGATCCGTGAAGCGAAACACCTCGTCGCGCTGGACCGGCTGCAGCGCCAGCCACGAGGATTTCTTCGCGCCCCAAGCGCTGCCGCTTGGGTTGTCCTGGGCAAGCGCGCCCGTACTTACAAGCACTGCCAATGCCATCGTCGCCATGCTAAGCTGCCTGCGCATACCTTTTTTCCTGTCTTTGAATGCGGCCTCATCCGCGGAAATTGCATCCTAACATCGTAATGTGAGTGCGTGGATTGAACTTTTTTTCCGGGAAGCGGAATATACGGGGCTGTACCATCATTTCCCGGATTCGGGACCTAGCAATTCACTATCGAGGAGTCACCATGAAACGCATGCTGTTCGCGACCCTGCTCGCCGGAGCCATCGCCCTGCCCGCCAGCGCCGCCTTGAAAGAAGGCGATACCGCGCCCGCATTCCAGGCCCAGGCCTCGTTCGCCGGCAAGTCGCAAACCTACTCGCTGAAGGACGCGATTAAAAAAGGCCCTGTCGTCGTATATTTCTACCCGTCGGCCTATACCGGCGGCTGTAATATCCAGGCCCATACCTTCGCCACCAACTACGACAAGTTCGCGGCCGCCGGCGCCACCGTGGTCGGTGTCTCGCTCGACAGCATCACGCGCCTCAACACCTTCTCGGCCGATCCCAACTACTGCGCCGGCAAGTTTCCCGTCGTGGCTGATGCCGACGGCAAGATCGCCAAATCCTACGACCTCAAGATCCAGGACATCGGCGCAGGCCACAAGGATACCCGCGGCGTCGAGATCGATCATGCGATGACCGAGCGCACCACCTTCCTGGTGACGCCGGACGGCAAGATTTCGTCCATCGTCGGCGGCGTCTCGCCCGAAGCCAATGTCGAAAAAGCCTTGCAGGCCGTGCAGCATCTGTCTATCGGCGCGAAGAAATCCTGATCTGCCCGATCGCGCCTTGTCGCGCTCATCGCCTGCCCAGGTGTTGAGCGCGAACGCCGCGCAGGAGCCAGGTCAGTCGGTCCCGGTCAACGGAATGCGGGGCAGGCTGCGGCGAATGCGCAGGCGTTCGAGAGGTGCTGCGAGGGTGCCGAGTAGCAGCGTCAAGACCAGCGCGACAAACCAGGTGAAGAGGAGCGGAAAATGCAATCTGGTCGCAATGAATAATGCGATGCTGTACCCGGCGCCCTGCCAAAGGTAAATCGAATATCCATGGGTGATAAAAGGCTTCAGCCAAGCTTGCCTCGATAAGCTCGCAACGCTGTCCTTGGGCAGCCATGAAACCACCGTCAGCAGCAGCGCGACCCATGCGCAGCTGAAAATAAAAAAGACGAAGTTGGGAGGGAATTTGTTGGCCTGCATGTCCAGCGAATATTCGCCGCGAAACAGAAGCCCTATTGCGGCAAGCGCTGCCAGCGCCAGGACGAACACCGATAGATAATCCCGGCGATCAAGCTTGGAGTCGGGCGCGGCCAAGTGGTAACCAAAAACGGCCCACAAAGAATAAAAGACGATGTTCCGAAATAGCTCCATCTGCTTGAACCAGCCCAGCGAGATCAGGTAAATGATGAACGCGGCGCCGGCCATGTACGCCCACAGGGGAACTCCTGCCCGGATTCTGATCCTTGCGAACAATGGAAGTAGCGCCGCGACCGCCAGGAACGGGGTGATGAACCATAAGTGCCAGTTGAGCACCAGGATCGAATATCCTCGGCCATAGTTGACGGGATTGAGCCATGCAATGAACAGATCGCCACCACTCCAATCCGGTCGGCGCACCAGAATGATTCCTACGGCAAACAACACGTAAGCGAAGTACGGGACAAGAATTCGTATTAGTCGGCCGGAGAGGAATTCCAGGTAGGCGGAAGCGTCGCGGGAAGGATCGCGTCGAGCGGGCCCTGCTCGATAAAGATAGTAGGCATATCCCGAAACGATGAAGATGCACGGCATTTCGAACAAAATCGCCGAACTGACGTCTGCCGGCAGCAATCGCAGCCAAAAGAGACCGTGAATGACGAGCACGATGTACAGCATCAATACGCCACGCGCTACGTCAACGGAATGATTTCGAGGAGCCATTTCGACGCTTTCCGTACAGATGCTTGTTCGAGTCAACCATATGGACAGACTCTACACTCCCCCTGTCAGTTCGCGTCGCACGCCGTGCTGTCTGAGGTTTTCATCGCCCGTTCAGGTATTGAGCGTGAACTCCGTGAACGAAGACGACGAATCCTCAGGCTTGTTCTCCGCCGCTGTCTCCTGCTGCGCGAGCTTGCTGTCCGGCCCATTATTCAGCAGCCACAGCAAGTTGGTCGCCGAGTCCGCGTTGGCGAGCGCCTCTTCCTGCGTCACCAGCCCGCTCTTCACCAGCTCCAGCAAGGCCCCCTCGAACGACTGCGACCCTGGCGACAGGCTCTTCTCCATCGCCTCCTTGATCTGGCCGATCTCGCCTTGCTCGATCAGGTCCGACACATAGCGCGTGTTGACCATGACTTCGACCGCGGCCTGGCGCGTGCCGCCCGCGGCCGAGCGCACCAGCCGCTGCGAGACGATCGCCTTCACCGCCGACGACAAGTCCTGCAGCAGCGCCGCGCGGTTCTCGATCGGGTAGAAGCTGATGATGCGGTTCAGCGCGTTGTAGCTGTTATTCGCGTGCAGCGTGGCCAGCACCAGGTGGCCCGACTGCGCGTACGCCAGCGCCGCGGCCATGGTCTCCTTGTCGCGGATCTCGCCGATCAAGATGCAGTCTGGCGCCTGCCGCATCGAATTGCGCAGCGCCGTGTAGAAGTCCACCGCGTCGCTGCCGATCTCGCGCTGGTTGACGATCGACTTCTTGTTCTTGAAGAGGTACTCGATCGGATCTTCCAGTGTCAGGATATGCCCCGCGCGCAGTTCGTTGCGGTGGTCGAGCATCGCCGCGATGGTGGTCGACTTGCCCGATCCGGTCGCGCCCACCAGCAGCAGCAGGCCGCGCTTTTCCATGATCAGCTCCGCCAGCACCGGCGGCAGACCCAGGTCGCCCAGCGCCGGGATATTCGCCGGCACGAAGCGGAACACCGCGGAGATGCTGCCGCGCTGGCGAAACGCCGACAGCCGGAAGCGCCCGAGATTGGGCACCGAGATACCCATATTGAGCTCGTTGCTGCGCTCGAGCTCCGCCATCTGCTCGGGCGTGGCCACTTCCGCCAGCAGCGACGTGATGTTCTCGGGTTCGAGCTTTTGCTGGTTGATCGGGATGAGGTTCCCGTTGATCTTGATGTGCACGGGCGAATTGACCGCGAAGAACATGTCCGACGCGTTTTTTTCCTTCATCAGCTGGAACAGGCGGTCCATTGCCATCATCATCTCCTCATGTGGTTGATGCTTAAATCCCGCGCAGCAGTTCGTTGATGCCGGTCTTCGAGCGGGTCTGCGCATCGACGCGCTTGACGATCACCGCGCAATACAGGCTGTACTTGCCGTCTTCCGATGGCAGGTTGCCCGACACGACCACCGAGCCGGCCGGCACGCGGCCATACGACACTTCGCCGGTCGTGCGGTCGTAGATCTTGGTCGACTGGCCGATGTACACGCCCATCGAAATCACCGAGTTCTCTTCGACGATCACGCCTTCCACGATCTCGGAGCGGGCGCCGATGAAGCAGTTGTCTTCGATGATGGTCGGATTGGCCTGCATCGGCTCGAGCACGCCGCCGATGCCCACGCCGCCCGACAGGTGCACGTTCTTGCCGATCTGCGCGCAGGAACCGACCGTGGCCCAGGTATCGACCATCGCGCCTTCATCGACATACGCGCCGATGTTCACGTACGACGGCATCAGCACCACGTTTTTGGCGATGAAGCTGCCGCGCCGCGCCACGGCCGGCGGCACCACGCGGAAGCCGCCCTTGGCGAAATCGTCGGCGCTGTAGTTGGCGAACTTGGTCGGCACCTTGTCGTAGAACTGCATGGTGCCGTCGCCGGCCAGCACGACGTTGTTCTCGAGGCGGAACGACAGCAGCACCGCCTTCTTGATCCACTGGTTCACGACCCAGGCGCCGCCGGTCTTCTGCGCCACGCGCAGGCTGCCGTCGTCGAGGCCGGCGATCACGTGGGCCACGGCCTCGCGCAGTTCGGCGCTGCCGTTCGATGGGTTGATCTCGGCGCGCTGTTCCCACGCCGTGTCGATGATGTTCTGGAGTTGTTGGGTCATGATGTCTTCTTTAGTGGCGGTTCAGGATTCTTTGAGGCTCTTGCAAAACTGGACGATGCGCTGCGCGGCTTCGAGTCCTTCGTCGACTTCGGCGACCAGCGCCATGCGGATGCGGTTCGTGCCCGGGTTGACGCCGTGCGCGTCGCGCGCGAGGTAGCTGCCCGGCAGTACCGTCACATTATATTCGGCATACAGACGGCGGGCGAATTCGATGTCCGACAGGCCGGTGCGGTGCACGTCGGCCCACAGGTAGAAGCCGGCGTCTGGCA
>DASRXO010000570.1:0-2533 GCA_035654095.1 Telluria sp. | reverse complement strand
GCGTCGTCGATCTCGGCGGTGCGCGGCACGCGGCCGTCGTTGCGCGCGAGGCCGGGGTCGCCGGCCAGGTCGATGCGGCCCATCGCCAGCATCAGGCGCTTGAAGATCGCGTCGCCATTGCCGGCGATGACGATATGCTCGCCGTCGCCCGTGGTGTAGGTATTCGACGGCACGATGCCGGGCAGCGCGCCGCCGGTGCGCTCGCGCACCACGCCCGCGTGGTCGTACTCGGGCACCAGCGACTCCATCAGGTTGAACACCGATTCGTACAGCGCCACGTCGACCATCTGGCCCTCGCCGTGCAGGCGGCCGCCGGTGGCGTCGCGGTGGCGCAGCGCCATCATCGCGCCGATCACGCCGTGCAGCGCCGCCACCGAGTCGCCGATCGACACGCCGACCCGCACCGGCGGCCGGTCCGGATGGCCCGACACATAGCGCAAGCCGCCCATCGATTCGCCGATCGCGCCGAAGCCCGGCTGATCCTTCATCGGCCCGGTCTGGCCGAAGCCGGACAGGCGCACCATGATCGCGGCGGGATTCTCCGCCTTGAGCTGCGCGTAGCCGATGCCCCATTTTTCGAGCACGCCCGGACGGTAGTTCTCGATCACGATGTCGGCGTCGAGCGCGAGCCGGCGCGCGATGGCGCGGCCGCGTTCATCCTTCAAATTCAGGGTCAGGCTCTTCTTGTTGCGCGACTGGACCGACCACCACAGCGAGGTGCCGTCCTTCAGCACGCGCCAGGTGCGCAGCGGGTCGCCGCCGTCCGGGGTTTCGATCTTGATCACGTCGGCGCCGAATTCGCCCAGCATGCGCGCGCAGAACGGACCGGCGATCAGGGTACCCAGTTCGAGCACCTTGATGCCTGCCAGCGCGCCGGGAGTGGCCATCAGGTGGCGCGCCGATCGAGCATGGCGCGCGCGATGGTGCCGGCGTCCACGTATTCGAGTTCGCCGCCGACCGGCACCCCGCGCGCGAGGCGGCTGACCTTCAGGCCGCGCGCCTTGAGCATCTCGCTGATGTAGTGGGCGGTGGCCTCGCCCTCGTTGGTGAAGTTGGTGGCCAGGACCACCTCGGTCACCACGCCGTCGGTCGCGCGGCCGATCAATTTTTCGAGATGGATGTCCTTGGGGCCGATGCCGTCCAGCGGCGACAGACGGCCCATCAGCACGAAGTACAGGCCCTTGTAGGTCAGGGTCTGCTCGATCATCATCTGGTCGGCCGGGGTCTCGACCACGCACAGCAGGCCGCGGTCGCGCGCCTCGTCGAGGCAGGTGTCGCACACCTCGGTCTCGGCGAAGGTGTTACACAGGGCGCAGTGGTGCACCGTGTCGACCGCCTGGTACAGCGCGCGCGACAGCATGGCCGCGCCTTCGCGGTCGTGCTGCAGCAGATGGAAGGCCATGCGCTGCGCCGACTTCGGACCCACGCCGGGCAGGCGGCGCAAGGCCTCGGTCAGGAAGTCGAGCGATTTGGACACGGGACCCTAGAACGGCATCTTGAAGCCTGGCGGCAGCGCCATGCCCGCGGTCAGGCCGCTCATTTTTTCGGCCGACGTGGCCTCGGCCTTGCGCACCGCGTCGTTGAAGGCGGCGGCGACCAGGTCTTCCAGCATGTCCTTGTCGTCGGCCAGCAGCGAAGGGTCGATCGAGACGCGCTTGACGTCGTTCTTGCAGGTCATGACGACCTTCACCAGGCCGGCGCCGGACTGGCCTTCGACTTCGACCAGCGCCAGCGCCTCCTGGGCCTTCTTCATATTGTCCTGCATGGCTTGCGCCTGTTTCATCAAGCCTGCGAGCTGGTTCTTCATCATGATCGGGTTCTCCGTAACGCTAAAAAATGGGGATGGTTTCAGGCCGCGGCGCCGGGCGCCGGGCGGATCGAGCCGGGCACCACGAAGGCGCCGAATTCGCGCATCAGGTCCTGCACGAAGGGCTCGGCGGCGACGCTTTCCTCGGCCTGGCGCTGGCACTCCTCGCGCAAGGCCTGGGCTTCCACGCTGGCGGTGTACCAGACCGCGCCGATGTCGATGTCGACCGCGACCTTGGTGGCCGGGAAGTACTCTTGCAGCGCGGCCGCGAGCTTCTCGGTGTTGCCGCTGGCGCGCAGCGTGTCGATCGGCACGCGCAGGCGGAAGGTGGTGACGGCGGCCTCGTTGCGGCACTCGACCAATTCGGTTTGCAGCGCGAGCTGCTGGGCCACGCCGCGCAAAGGCAGCTTGGCGGCGAGGCCGGGCCAGTTGCCGTCCCAGCCGATCTCAGGCACCGGCGTAATCACGTAGGCGTAACGCGGCGCGGCGGGCGCACGCGCGGCGGCCGGAGCGGCTGCAACCGCGGGCGCTTCTTGCGCGACCGCGGTGTCGTCGGAGAATTCGGTGACCCACGAAGGCGGCTCGTCGCCCTGCTCCAATTGCTGGTCGGCGTCGGCCTGCGCCTGCATGGGCGCTGCGGCAGTGCGCGCCTGGACGTGGGGCGCGACGGTTGCCGCCGCAGCGCACGCGCAGGCACCAACCGTCGCGCCCCACGTCCAGGCGCGC
>DASRXO010000569.1:0-5859 GCA_035654095.1 Telluria sp. | reverse complement strand
GAAGAGGCCATCAAGGCGATCGAGTCGGTGCTGACCCTCGCCGGCGGCAAAGTCGTGTATGCCGACGGCGAGTTCAAGCCGCTCGGGCCGGCGCCGATCCCGGTGCTGCCCGACTGGTCGCCGGCGACGAACCAGCCGGGCCGCTACCGGCCCGCCGCGGGGCGCCGCTTGCTGGGATCGCGCGCATCGGCGGACGAGCTGTTATACTTTCTCGCATGAATCGCGTTCTCGTCCGATATTTGTTATGGATTTTGATTGCCGCGCTGCCTCTTCAGGGCTTTGCCGCCGCGATCAAAACGTGCTGCGGACCGGCCCATGCGACAGCGACCCATGCGGCCGCTGCGGTCCTTGACCATGCCGATCACGCCGATCATGCTCACATGGCGGGCCACGCGCACGGCAAGGCCTCGACCTGCAGCAATTGCGCCAGTTGCTGCCTGGGCGCCGCCGCACTGCCGTCGAACCCTGTTCTCACGCCGGTCTTCGTGACCGGGTCCGCCGTTGTGCTGGCGCCTGCGCCATGGGTCACGGGATATATTCCCGACGGCCTGGAACGTCCTCCCCGTCCTTTTTCCGCCTGAAGCTGTAGATCCGCGGCACAACCGTGTTCGGTTGTCGTCGTCATGACATCTATCGATTTTCGAGGAATTCCATGCCGTTTTTTCACACGGGCAGGCGCAGGCCTGCCGCAATGAGTCTCGCAGTAATTGCCCTGTCCGGCTGCGCCAGCTTTTCGCCCGACGGCGGCCTGGATGCGGTCTCCAGCATGACCCGGGAGCGCATCGGGCAGCCGGTGCGGCTGTCCAAGGACGCAGCCGTCGACGAGGCCGAGCTCGACGCGCTGCTGGGCAAGCCGCTGAGCGCGGACAGCGCGGTCCGGATCGCGCTCATCAACAACCGCGGCCTGAAAGCGTCGCTGGCGGAGCTGGGCATGGCGGAAGCCGATCTGGTCCAGGCCGGACGCCTGACCAATCCCGCCTTGTCCTTCGGCCGCATCAGCGGTGGCGGCCAGGCCGAAATCGATCGCAGCGTCATGTTCGACCTGGCCGGCTTGTTGACCATGCCGGCCCGGCGCGGCATCGAGCGGCGCCGCTTCGAGCAAGCCAAGCTGCTGGCCGCGGCGCAGGCGGTGCAACTGGCCGCCGACACGCGCCGCGCCTACTTCATGGCGGTGTCGGCGCAACAGACTGCCCGGTTCATGGAACAGGTCAGCCGGTCCGCCGAGGCGTCGGCCGAACTGGCGCAACGCATGGCGCAGGCCGGCAACTGGAGCAAGCTGGACCAGGCGCGCGAGCGGGCATTCTATAACGACGCCATGACCCAGTCGGCGCGCGCCCGCCACGGCGCCGTCGCGGCGCGCGAACAACTGATTCGGCGGCTTGGCCTGGAGGGCCGGCAGGCCGCGTTCACGCTCCCCGAGCGCCTGCCGGACCTGCCGGCCGCCGCGAAAGACATGAACGATGCGGAGGCGCAGGCGATGTCGCAACGGCTGGACGTGCAACTGGCGCGGCGCGCTGCCGAGGCCAGCGCCGACGCGCTGGGGCTGAGCAAGGCCACCGGCTTTATCAACGTGCTGGACGCCGGCTACGCCAACAAGAGCATGACCGGCACGCCGACCGAACACGGCTATCAGGTCACGCTGGAGCTGCCGATCTTCAACTGGGGCGGCGCGCGCACCGCCAGGGCCGAAGCGCAGTACATGCAGGCCGTCCACCGTACCGCCGACGCCGCGCTGCGCGCGCGCTCGGAAGTGCGCGAAGCGTATTCCGCCTACCGCAGCACGTACGAGCTGGCGCGGCGCTACCGCGACGACGTGGTCCCCTTGCGCAAGCAGATTTCGGACGAGGTCCTGCTGCGCTACAACGGCATGCTGGCCAGCGTGTTCGAGCTGCTGGCCGACTCGCGCGAGCAGATCGCCAGCGTCAACGCGGCGATCGAAGCGCAGCGCGATTTCTGGATCGCCGAAACGGATTTGCAATCGGCGATCAACGGCAGCGGAAGCAATACCGAGACAAGGATCATCCCATGATGTCACGCAGAGATTTTTTCAAGGGCGCGGGCGCGGTCGCAGTAAGTGCCGCAGCTGTCAGCCGGGTAGGGGCAGCCTCTTTGCCCGAAGCAATCGTCATGAATGCCGCGGCCACCCAACCACCGCCGCTGCCGCCGAACGGCAGGCCGTTCCACCCGGTCGTGACCCTGAACGGCTGGTCGCTGCCGTGGCGCATGAATAACGGCGTCAAGGAATTTCACCTGGTGGCCGAGCCCGTGGTGCGCGAAATCGCGCCCGGCATGAAGGCCAATCTGTGGGGCTACAACGGGCAGTCGCCCGGGCCCACGATCGAGGTGGTGGAGGGCGACCGCGTGCGCATGTTCGTCACCAACAAGCTGCCCGAGCACACCAGCATCCACTGGCACGGCCAGCGCGTGCCGAACGGGATGGACGGCGTGACCGGCCTGACCCAGCCGGGCATCGAACCGGGCAAGACCTTCGTCTACGAGTTCGTGGCCAGGCGCGCCGGCACCTTCATGTACCACCCCCACGCGGACGAAATGACCCAGATGGCGATGGGCATGATGGGCTTTTGGGTGACCCATCCGAAAGACCCCAATTTCATGCAGGTCGACCGCGATTTCGTGTTCCTGCTGAATAGCTACGACATCGACCCCGGCAGCTTCACGCCGAAGGTCAACACCATGCTCGACTTTAATCTGTGGACCTTCAACAGCCGCGCCTATCCCGGCATCGACCCGATGGTGGTGCGCCAGGGCGACCGGGTGCGCATCCGGGTCGGCAACCTGACCATGACCAACCATCCGATCCACCTGCATGGCCACGAATTCATGGTCAGCTGCACCGACGGCGGCTGGACGCGTCCCGAGTCGCGCTGGCCGGAAGTGACCACCGATATCGCGGTCGGGCAGATGCGGGCGGTCGAGTTCGTCGCGACCGAGCCGGGCGACTGGGCCTTCCACTGCCACAAGGCGCACCACACGATGAACGCGATGGGCCACAGCGTGCCGACCATGATCGGCGTCGATCATCAAGGTGTGGCCGAGAAGATCAATAAGCTGGTGCCCGATTACATGGTGATGGGCGATCGCGGCGGCTCGATGGGCGGCATGCAAATGCCGATTCCCGAAAACACCTTGCCGATGATGGCGGGCGAGGGGCCGTTCGGCGGCATCGAGATGGGCGGCATGTTTACCGTTCTCAAAGTGCGCAAGGACCAGCGGCCGGGCGATTACAAGGACCCGGGTTGGTACCAGCACCCGGCCGGCACCCTGGCCTACGAATGGCAAGGAGCGCTTGCGGAACCGCTGCGCAGCGCCGCGCCGGGCGGGCAATCGATGCCGGCGGTGGACCAGCCGTCCGACATCCACATGAACGTGCGCAAGCCATCCGGTCACGGCGGACACGGCTGATGAACGCGGCGCACGCTCGACGTCGCCCAATTATTTTTATCCACTTCCCACTTTGAACGGACCGACCATGAAACATCTACACCTCCTTGCCATGACGTGCGTGCTGACCGGCGCCATGTTTGCCAGCCCCTTCGCAGCGGCGCACGCCAAGCTCACCGGTTCCGAGCCCGCCGCCGGCGCCACGGTCAGTCCGGCGCCGAAAGCGCTCGTGCTGACCTTCAATGAAAAGATCGAAGCATCGTTCAGCTCGGTGACGCTCAAGGACGCGGGCGGCAAGGACGTCGCCAGCGCCAAGGCGCATGTGGACGCTGCCAGCCCGGCCGTCCTGCGCCTCGATGTTCCTGTGTTGACGCCGGGCGCCTACACCGTCCAGTGGATCGCCGTCGGCCACGATGGCCACCGCCGCAACGGCGACTTCACGTTCACGGTGAAATAGATGGATGCGGTCGCGCTGCTGCAAGTCGGCTCGGCGCTGCTGCTTGACACCGGCTTCGTCTGGCTGGTGGGATCGTGGCTGGCGCGGCGGTGGCTGCATGCCAGCGGCGTTGACCGCGACGGGTTCGAGCCGGCATTGCGCAAGTTCGACCTGGCAGCGGCGGGACTCGGCGTAGTTGGCAGCGCAGTCGCGATGCTGGCGGCGACCGCGGCGATGGGCGGTGTGGGCCTGCGAGAGGCCTGCCCGATGTTCTGGACCATGGTATCCGGCACCGATTACGGGCATGGCGGATGCCTCGCGATGCTGGCGATGCTCGTCGTGTTCGCGCTGCGCCTGCCGCGCGGCACGAGCCGCTTTCGCGATCGTGCCGTCCTCCTGTCGCTTGCGATATTTGCCTTTACGCGTTCTTCGATGGGGCATGCGGGCGAAGATGGCTTGTGGAGCGTTGCACTGGCGGCTGAAGTGCTGCATTTTTCGGCCATCGGTGTGTGGATGGGGGCGGTCATGGTCTCGGGCTGGTTCGTCCTCGATGCCTCGCGTGTCGTAGCGTTCAGCGCCGATGCAAGCGGGCGCTATCTGACGCTCATGTCGCAGTCGGCGCTGCTGGCGGTCATCGCGATTGTCGGCACCGGCTCCTACAGTGCCTGGCAACGCGTGGGGACCGTCGCGCATTTGTTCGGCAGCGCATACGGCACGATCCTGCTCGTGAAAATTGGGCTGGTGCTTGGCGCCATCGCCTTGGGCGGGTATAACAAATTCGTCGGCCTGCCTGCCGCTTCTCGCTCTTCGCGTGGGCTAGGGGTGGTTCGAGCGGTGCTGCAGCTTGAGACATTCCTGCTGCTCGGCGCGCTCCTCGCGGCGGCGGCGCTGACGTCGCAACAGCCTCCGGCGTCCCTCTGAATGGCCGCGATGTAGCCATGCGCGCAAGAGCGGAAAACGGCTTTTCCCTCGCCCGCTGGCGATCGCTAGAGTGCGCTATCATCGTTGCAGTTTCAAATTCGAAACTCACGCTTCCCACCACAGTTTAGCAATCAAGGGCTTGCGAGAAATTGCGGGCCTTTTTGTTTTGCGCACCGAAAAAGATGTTGGAGTTATGTATGAAACCTGAAGTCCTCGTATTTGCGGCAAGCCCGTCCCGTTCCGTGATGGAGCAGCTGGACCGGCACTTCCACTGTCATCATGTGTACCAGCAACCGGCCGCCGGGCAGGATGCCTATATCGACCGGGTCGCGCCGAATGTACGCGGCATCATGACCATCGGCCCGATCGGCGTGAGCGCGGCGCTGGCGGCCCGGTTGCCGCGGCTGGAGATTGTCGCGCTCAATAGCGTCGGCTACGACAAGATCGATTTTGAAGCGCTGCGTCCGCGTGGCGTACTCGTTACCAACACGCCGGACGTGCTCACCGATGACGTCGCCGACCTGACGGTCTTGCTGGTGCTCGCGAGCGCGCGCCGGCTGCCGGCCATGGACCGGTTCGTGCGCAACGGCGATTGGGCCGCGCGCAAGCCCCTGGTGCCGGCGCGCAGCGTGCGCGGCAAGGTGGCCGGGATTTTTGGATTTGGCCGCATCGGCCAGGCGATCGGGGCGCGGCTCGCGGCGCTGGGCATGGAGATCCGCTACCATCAGCCGCGCGCGATCCCCGGTGTGGCGGTGCCACGCGCCGATTCGCTGTTGGACCTCGCGCGCCAGAGCGACTACTTGATCCTGGCGGCGCCGGCGAATCCGGCGACGTTGCGGGCGGTCGATGCGGCGGTCATGGACGCGCTCGGCCCGGAAGGCACGCTGGTCAATATCGCGCGCGGATCGCTGGTGGACGAAGAGGCCCTGGTCGGCGCGCTGCAGACCGGACGCCTGGGCGCCGCGGCGCTCGACGTGTTCGACCAGGAGCCGCAGGTGCCGGACGCCTTGCGCTCGCTGGAGAACGTGGTCCTGACTCCCCACATCGGCAGCCTGACCGCGGAGACGCGGCACGCCATGGGCCAGCTGACGGTCGACAAT
>DASRXO010000568.1:0-6393 GCA_035654095.1 Telluria sp. | reverse complement strand
AAACGCCGATTCAAAGCCAGTATCGCGCCCACCGTCGTAAGTGACATAGCTGACCTGGCGCAGCGAAGGAAGCAGCTTCAATGCGAACGTCAGTTGGATCCGGGCCTGCACGCCGGTTCCGAAAATGCACAGCGTCCTGGAATCCGGTCGGGCGAGGTAGAGCAATCCCAAGCCACCTGCGGCGCCGGTCCGTACGGTGGTGATGGCATTGCCGTCGATCAGGCATATGGGCCGCCCCGTGCTCGGATCGATGAGCATGATGGTGGCCTGATGCGGTTCGCCGTTGCGGGCGCGGTTGCTCGGCCAGAAACCCGCGGCTTTGAATCCGAGTAGTCCTTCCGCTTGCACGTCGCCGGATTTGATGCCGAAGATACCTCCGGTAGAAAGCGCTTCTCGCACCACGGGGAAAACGCGTCCCTCTCCCTTGCTATGCAGGGAGAATGCTTCGCGCACCGCTTCCAATACCTGATTCCGATCCAACAGCTGTTCGACCTGGTCTTTGTCCAGAAGAAGAAGTTGAGCGTCATTTGCCATCGTTATAAACCTCCTTTACCATCCGCTAAAGCGTTGCCATGCGGCGGTGATTTCGTGATCGCGTCCCAGCACATTGTAATGGCCGTACTGGGCTGCGGTGGAACATGCGTGATTGGGCAGGATGCGCACCTGGGTGCCGACCTTCAGATGCGGAACGGTCGACCCGCTGCCGGAGCGGTGCGCAATGATGCCGTGCTCCTGGTTGGCGCCGATCAGGATGAAGTCTTCCAGCGGCTGGCCGTCGACGTCGCACACCACGCCGTAGCCCTGATCGACCGGCTGCCTGGCGGTCCCGCGGTCGCGCGACATGGCCATCCAGCCGGCGTCGATGATGGTCCATCCCTTGTCGTTCTGGTGACCGATGACCGTGCCCAGCACGGACAGGGCGATTTCCTCGACCCGGCACACGTCGAGCCCCGCCATCACCAGATCGAAGAAGACGAAGACGCCGGTGCGGACCTCGGTCACGCCGTCCAGGTGTTCGGCAAACAGGGCGGTGGGCGTCGATCCCACGCTGACCACGGGGCACGGTATGCCCACGGCGCGCAGGCGCTCGGCCGAGCCGACGACGGCGATGCGCTCCTGCTCGGCGCGCTCGCGGATCTGGTCGGTGGTGTTGCAGTCGTAGGAGCTGCCGGCGTGGGTCAGCACCCCGGCCACATTGACGCCGGCGGCATGCAGCAGCAAGCCGATCTCCGTCAGTTCCGGCGCATCGGGCTGGACGCCGGAACGGTGCCCATCCGAATCGATCTCGATCATGACGTCGAAATCCTGCTGCGAGGCGCGGGCGCGGTCGACGACCATCTGCGCGGCGTCCAGACTATCCAGAATGATGGTCAGCTTGACGCCTTTCTGCCGCAGTGCGATCACGTGATCCAGCTTGTTCGGCGCGATGCAGACGGCGTACAGGATGTCCTTCACACCATGCTCTGCGAAATAGTCCGCTTCGCGCAGGGTGGAGACCGTCAGCGGCCCTTCCGGCGTTTGCATCAGGCGGCGCGTGACGTCGATGCATTTGTTGGTTTTTGCATGCGGGCGGAACGCCACATCCAGGCTGCGCAACTTGCTCTGCATGCGTGCGATGTTGCGCTCCATTTTTGCTTCATCGAGAATCAATGCCGGCGTTTCGCATTGTTCCAGAGACCGTTTATTCATCGGTGCTTCCTGTTCTTGCTTTAAATGCGTTGGCGGTGTGGGAGGGCGGCGGCTACATCTTCAGCCCTTGCACCCGTATCAGGCCGTCCGGAATAGTGCGCACGCCGGTCAGCTTTTTGTTATAGGCCCAAATGCCGTTGCGGTGATACAGATAGATGAGTGGCCGGTCCTTGACGACTTCGGCGGCGATCTGCTCGTACAGTTTGACGCGCTGTGCGACATCGAGCGTACTGCGCGATTTATTCAACAGCTCGTCGACTTCCGGTTTGCAGTAGCCCATGTAATTCTCCGCGTGCTTGCATCCGTAGAAGGCGAACACGTTGCCGTCCGGGTCGACGCGGCCGCTCCAGTTCCTCACCTGCGCATCGAACTGTCCCTTGTCGGAAAGGCTGTAGGTGGTGCCAAATTCGGTCGACTGGATTTTCATGTCGAAGCCCGACTCTTTCACCATTGCCTGCACCACCTGGGCGATTTTCTGGGCGTCGGAATCGGTCGGCGTCATCAGCGTGAAGCTCGGATGCGGCACACCGGCCTTTTTCAAGAGCGCCTTGGCGCGGGCGATATCGCGCTTGGGGACCGGGTCGTTCTTGGCATAAAACGGATTCGCCGGCGTGACCCACTGATTGCTGACGACGCCTTCGCCATCGGCGGCCACCTGCACGATGCCGGCGCGATCGAGCGACAGTTCGAACGCTTCGCGCACACGAGGATCGCGCCCGAGTGGATTTTTCTGCGCCAGGTCGCTTTTGCCGACATTGACGTAGATGCCTACGTAGCCGAGCAAGGGAAAGCGCACCAGGCCGAGCTTGTTTTCCGCCTTCAGCGCCGCGACGTCGGAGGACGCGACCCGTTCGATGATATCGAGCTGCCCCGAGCGCAAGTTCGCGAGGCGTACCGTGGCGTCGACGAAGGGTTGAAAGATCACCTTGTCGAAGTGGATCGCATCCTTGTTCCAGTAATTCGGGAAGCGCTCGAGCACGATGCGTTCCTGCGGCACCCTTTCCTTGAATTTGAATGGCCCCGAGCACACCGGGTTGGAGGCGAAGCCGGTCGGATTGGCCTTCGCGGCCTTGGGCGACACCATCATGCCGGCGCGGTCGGCGAGAATGCTGAGCAAGGGCGCGAATGGCGCGCTCAGTTCCAGTTTGACGGTCAGCGGATCGACCACTGTGACGCCGGCAACCGGCAACAGCTCGGCGCGGCGGCTGGAGCCGGGCAGATTTTTTCCGCGCTCGATATTGAATTTGACGGCGGCGGCATCGAATTTTTCACCATCGTGGAAGGTGACGCCGGGGCGCAGTTTCAAGGTCAGCACCTTATTGTCCGCGGACCATTGGTACGAGGTTGCGAGCTGCGGTACGATCGCGAGCTTTTCGTCAATATCGAACAGCTTGTCGCACAGCGAAGCGAATACGGTACGGCCGACGAAACTGCGCGACAGCGTCGGGTCGAGCATATCGATATCCTCGGCCTGGCCGACGCGCAGCGTTTGCGCGCCGGCGATCGTCGCCGCGCCTAGGGCGAGGGTGGCGCCCAAGGCGCGCGCGATGCGGCCGAAGGTCAAAAAAGTGCGAAAAGGGGCACGCATGCGATTACATCTCCTATGGTGTCCGGCGCGACGTGCGCCCGGTAACAGTGCATGCAAATACGCGAAGTGCGAGGATGGCCGCGAATGACGGGCAATTTTGGTGCGCGGGCTGTACCGTGACGCTGTACTAAGCAAGAGGTGGGCCAGCATGGTGCGGCCTAAGCACGCGAGATGCGGCCAGAGTGGTACGGAGGAAGAATTTAAGGCGGTAACGCACCAAAAGTGAATGCGGAGCACTGCGGAAGAATGGCAATCGCCCTGACGCATCGTCATTGCGCCGACGCAAGTTGCCACACGGCAGTTCCCTGATACTTGGCATTTGTCGTCGTTCGAACGGCACATGATCGGGGAAACTCCATGCAGAAACATCTGTTTGCGTCGAGTATTTGGGATCGTCTAATGGCCGCTGGCGAAGCGGTGCCCGCGGTCAGGGCCGGCTCTCAAACGCTGCCCGAGCTCAAGGCCGCCATCGCGCACGATCTTGAAGACATGTTTAACACGCGCGTCGCGTTGCCCGCCGGTATGTTGGACCGTTTCAAAGCCTGCAGGCACTCCATTCTCAACTTCGGCCTGATGGACTTCGCGGCGCTGTGCTTGGCCAGCAGCGAGGACCGCAAAATCATCTGCGATTACTTGAAGGAGGTAATCAACCGCTTCGAACCGAGGCTGTGCAACGTGCGCGCCGACATCGTCATCGGGCGCGGTGCGACCAACCGTCTCGACTTCGTAATACAGGCAACGCTCAAGGACCAAGGGTCGGCGGAGCAGATCGAGTTCAACGCCATGCTGCAGCCGTCCACCTTGCAGTATTCGATCAGCCAGGCTGCCTCGGGGTGCCGCAGCGCGGAGCCACGGCCATGATCGATTCCATCCTGCCGTACTACGAACGCGAACACGCCAACATCGCCGCGATGGTGGGCGAATTCGTCGAACAGTACCCCCAGCTCGCCGGCGTGCTTGGACTCAAGGGTACCGAATGCACCGATCCCGGCGTCCAGCGCATCGTCGCGGCGATGGTGATGCTCGGCGCGAAAATACTCAAACAACTGGAGGACAACTATCCGCAGTTCACCGAGGCCCTCCTGGGCATCAACTATCCGCACTATATTCAGCCATTCCCGTCCACTTCGGTGGTGCGCATCGACTACAGCGGCGCCGATGCAAAATCGGTCAATGAAGCGACGGTGGTCCCGCGCGGCACCCGCCTCAATTCGGCCGCGCAGGACGGACTCGTGTGCCAGTTCCGTACCGTGTATCCCGTCACTGTCGCGCCGGTGCGCCTTGCCAGCGTGCGGTTCGCATCGCCGAGCGACAAGCCGGCAGGCATTGTGCTGCCAGTTGGCACTACCGCCATCATCGATATCATCGCCGAAGGACTCTCCGCCACCCAATCGTTGCGCGAACTTGAGCTGCTAACGCTGCGCGTCTTCATTGACGGCGAACCATCCCTGCGGGCAGCGCTGCGCGACGCGCTATTCATTCACACGATGGCAGCCTACGTCGAAGGCGACGACGGCCGATGGGTACACCTGAAGCAGGTGCCGATCGCGCCGGCCGGCTTCGCCGCGGACGAGGCGCTGATCCCTTCCAAGGCAGCCTCGCACCCTGGCTATCGTCTGCTAACCGAATATTTTGCCTGTCCAGAGAAATTCAATTTCTTCGATATCGACATGGCTTCGCTCTGCAAGCATCTGTCGCCGCAAGGACGGCGCCTGGGCCTGCATCTGGCGGTGCGCGCGGCGGAGTCGTCTTCGGCCACCGCGCGCGTCCTCCAGCCGCTGTCGAACGAAAATCTGGTGCTTGCCTGCACGCCCGTTATCAATCTGCTCGCGCGCGCCGCCTCGCCGATCGACCTCACGCATACCAAGGCGGACTACGAGCTGCTCGCGTGCACCGAGCATGCAGCGGCATTCGACATTCACAGCATCGACGCGGTCCGCGTCGTGCGCGACACACCCAAGGGCGCCGCCGTCACGCGGTTCTACCCCTACTATTCGCTGCGCCATGGCCTTGCCGGCATCCGCACGGGCCACTACTACACCATCCGCCGCGACGAGCTGATGGCCCGGACCAATCCTGGCCATGAGACCCGCATCGCGTTGGTCGACATCGATCTGGATCCGCTCGCAGTCGAAACGGCGACCGTGTCCATCGACCTCAGCTGCACCAACCGCGACCTGCCCGCCTCGCTGCCCGTGGGCGCGCCCGCCGGCGACTTGCGCATCGAAGGCTGCCCGAATACTCACCCGATCCGCCTGCTGCGCAAGCCGACGCCCACCTACCGCTTTCCGCCGGATGCGCATTGGCGCCTGATCGCGATGCTATCGCTCAATCTGCAATCGGTGGTCAATCCCGACCTCGAAACGTTCACTGAACTGCTGACGCTGCATAACTTGTCGCAGTCGAGCGTCACGCTGCGCCAGATCGGCGGCGTCACCGCGATTTCGCACACGAGCGCGCGCGCGTGGCTCCAGGACGCGCACGGCGGCGCACGCGCGCATGGCATCGAAGTGCGGCTGACACTCGACGAGGCGGCCTATGTGGGTAGCGGCATCCACGCCTTCGCGCAAGTCATCGATCATTTCCTCGGCCTCAATGCCCATCTGAACACGTTCACCCAACTGACCGTCGTGTCGCAATCGACCGGCAAGGAGCTGATCCGATGCCTGCCCCGCAGCGGCTATATCGCCCTAGCATCATCCAGCGCCTGCTGAACGAGCCCTACCGCTTCGAGCCGGCGCAGGCGATGCGCATGCTCGATTTGTGGTTCCGGCAGAACGGGCTAGCGCAAGACGAAGGCCGGCCGCGCTATGTACGCTTCCACAACAGTTTGTCGATGAGTTTTCCCGCAAGCCCGATCGAATCGTTAACGGCGATGGGCGAGCAGCGCATCCGGTCGGCCCAAGCCTTGCAGTTGGCGTTGGTGTCCGCGCAGTTGAAGCGGATCGCGCTCACGCCGGCGTTCATGGGCTTCTTCGGCGTCAACGGCGTCATGCCGAACTTCTACACGGCCGATATCGCCGATCAAATTCGCGATACGAAATTCGACGGCAGCCGCGCCTTCTTCGATATTTTCTATAACCGCATCATGGCGCTGCACCTCCTGGCGAGCGACA
>DASRXO010000567.1:0-2096 GCA_035654095.1 Telluria sp. | reverse complement strand
GCGTACAGGATCTGGAAATTGGTCTGCTCGACCAGCTGGCGCACGGCATCGGATGCCGCTTGCCGCGAAATATCGATCTTCTGCGTCGTCGACGGGTTCTGCCCAAGCGCGAGCCCGGAGATCGTGAGAGCCTGCGCGACGAACACCAGGCGCGCGCCCAAACTGCTGCACCGAGCAAGAGAAGGTCTCATCAAGGATCAAAAGGATGTGTTCGTGTAACCCTTCCGATTATAACGCGGCTGTCAGTAATGTCAGGTAAAGTTATTTTTGCTCATTGCAACTAGCTGACCGATATTCCGGGCACGGCTGTGATGGTCGCGTGCCCGGTCAGGACAATCTCGTCGCTCCTGCTATTTCCCCATGGCGTAACGCATCTCGAGCCCGATGGTGCGCGGGCGCAGGCGCGGCGCCACCAGTTCGACATCCGTCGCGGAGAGCTGGTTGCCAAAGCGCGAGCTTGCGGCGCCGTGATCGTTCTTCAAGTTCTCCCCAAACAGCGAGAGTGTCCACGGTCCCTGAATGAAAGAGACGCGGGCATCGATGCTGTCGAGCGCGTCACCGGCTTGATCTAGCGCGAACGTGTGGGCTGGATGGCTGGCGACATGTTGAATGCCTGCGCGTGCCACGCCTTTCCATGCGTTGGGAAGCGCGAATCCATACTCGCCGCTTGCACTGATGGTAAAGCGCGGCACGTCGTCAACCCGGGTACCTGCCGTGATTTGGGTTCCGGGTACGGCCGCCTTGTACTTTGCATCAACCAGGCCGGCCGACAGCAGGGCCGTGAACGACTTGCTGACAGCATAGGCAAAGCTCGCATCCAGGCCGTTCGTCCGCGTTCCTTCGGAATTGATTAGCCCATTCAACCCTGTGGTGCCGATTGGCATGCGAATTGCAAAATCTTTCCAGTCGCTGTGGTAGACGGCAAATTCCATGTTGAGCCGGCGGTCGAGTGCGCTGATCTTGGTACCAAGTTCGTAGGTCCAAATCGAATCTGGCTTGATCGCCGAGGGCAACACGATGTTGTACTGGGCAGCCAGCGCTTCGACCCCCGTCACCTGGTTTTGTCCGGAACGGAAGCCCTTGGACGCGCTCGTGTAGATTTGCTGGTTGTCCGACGGACGGTAGGCCAAGCTGATGCGCGGATTGTTGCTGCTGAAGCGGTTTTGGCTAACCGTAGCCGGCACCCCGTTATCGACGTTCGCACCCGCGATGCGGTCACTAAAATGGCGCATGCCCAGGCTTGCCTCGAGGGGGAACTGGGGAAGGGTGTAGGTTACCTCGCCAAACACCGATGACGCGGTGGAATCGGTGATGCTGGTCTGGTTCAGTCCAAACACGGCGAGAATCACGGTGTCCGAGCGTTTCGCAGTGCGGCGATACACACCCGCTGTCCAGCGCCACGGCTTCTGGGTTGTGGAAGACAGGCGCAGCTCGTGCGTTTCCACATCGATGCCGATCGAGGCGTCCAAGATTCCTCCGGCATATGCGCCAATCGACGGCAGGCGATAGTCGTTTTTTGCAAAGCCGTAGAAGACGCTGACGGCGTCGAAATCGTAGGTGGCGTTCAGCCCTTTGAGGGTGTACTCGGGCGCGGCATCGAGCACGCTCGCTTGTGAAGCGGTGCCTTGGTCGGTGGCGGTGGTACCGTAAGGCAGGTCTGCCTTGTAATGCCAATAGCTCGCGTTGATGCTCAGTTCGTCGACAGGCTTGAACAGTACGCGCAAGCGCTCCGTCTTGATGTTCGTCGGGTTGATGTTCTCCCTGCCTTTTGCAGGATCGTCGATCCAGCCCTGGTAGTCTTCATTGGTGACGGCGATCCGCATGGCCAACATATTATTGATGATCGGCACGTTGATCATTGCCTTGGCAGACCGGTTGGCGCCGCCCCCTTCGGTATGCGAGATGCCTGTCTGGCCGGCAAACGACCACTGGTTCAGGCGCGCATTATTCGTCAGCGTGCGGATGGTGCCTCCCATCGCCCCTTCACCGAACAAGGTACCCTGCGGGCCGCGCAGTACTTCGATCCGGTCCAGATCCCATGCGCGCACATCCGGGGAGATGGGCACCGTCACTCCGGTAAACGGAAGGTCGTCCAG
>DASRXO010000566.1:0-5085 GCA_035654095.1 Telluria sp. | reverse complement strand
CCGTCCGGGTTCATGTTCGGCACCACGTAGAGCACGGCGTCCTTCAACAGCTGGCGGCCGAAGGCGTGCGTGATGTGCGGCGAACCCATGGTCAGCACTTCATCCGTGTACGGCGCGGCCGGGTAGCCGTGCACGTCCTGGAAGTCCGGGCTGGCGATCTTGAAGTCGTCGTTGAAACGCTTCTCGGCCGCCGCCTGCGCCGGCGTGAAACTCGGCAGCGCCGTGCTGCCCGCCGTGAACACGTAGGGCAGGCCTTCGTCGCCATGCACGTCGAGGAACAGGTCGCAGCCGGTCTCCTTCATCTTCTGCTTGACCAGGAACACCTCGGGGCTGCGCGCCATGCTCGGCGTGTTCCACTCGCGATTCAGGTTGGCGCCGGCCGCGTTGGTGCGCAGGTTGCCGCGCACCGCGCCGTCCGGGTTCATGTTCGGCACCACGTAGAGCACGGCGTCCTTCAACAGCTGGCGGCCGAAGGCGTCGGCCGGATCGAGCAGCGCATCGAGCATGCCTTCGACGAACCACTCGGCCATCGTCTCGCCCGGATGCTGGCGTGCGATCACCCATACTTTTTTCTTCGCGGCCGGGTCGCCGATCACCAGCAGGTTCAGGTCGCGGCCGTCGACCGTGCTGCCGAGGTCGAGCATGCGCACCTGCTCGGACATCTGCGCGCGGTCCAGCAGCTCGAGGTGGCGCTCCCACGAATACGGCTCGAAGTAGGCGTAGTAGATGCTGTCCATGCCCGGCGTGTGGTCGATGGTCATGACCTCGCCGTCGAAGCTGGTCGGCACGCGGAACCAGTTCACGCGGTCGTAGCTGGCCATCGCGCGGTAGCCGTTCCAGCCCTCGGGATAGGCGGCCTGGCCGGCGTTCAGGAAGCGGATGGTGCAGGCTTCGCCTTGCGCGCCTTGCAGGCGGAAGTAAAACCATTGGGTGATGTCGGCGTGCGAGTCCTTGCGGATGTTCAGGTCGATGGCGCCGGCGCTTGTGGCGCTGACGACGTCGATAGCGCCAGCGTCGAACCGACTGCTGATCTTGATAGACATGGTAAGTCCTGTGATGGAAAAGCGTGAAACCAAGATGATACCTAAATTCGGCGCCACCGCCCGCTCCTGCGCGATGTCAACGCGGCGGCCGCAGGCTTTTGTTACCTTCAACTTCGGCCGATCACAGGAGAGCGTCATGCACCGGGCAATCAGTTTCTCGCACGCGGAAGTCACGAGCATCACGCCGCTCGGCTTTTGGCTTCAATTCGGCGAGGAAGAGCTGTACCTGCCCTTCGTCGACTTCCCCTGGTTCGAGCACGCCACCGTGGCGCAGATCTGCCGCATCGAATGTCCGGGCGCCGCGCGCCTGTACTGGCCGGCGCTCGATCTCGACTTCAGCCTCGACACGATCCGCAATCCGCTGGCCTTCTCCCATTGCGGATCGGGCGATTCCTGCTGAGAGGCGGTTTCAAAATGGCCGTGGCGTTGTTGCGGCTCCTTGCCGTGAGGCGCACTGTCTTCGTCGCCGCGCCTGGCCACGGCCATTTTGAAACCGCCTCTGAGGCCTCAGGCCAAACCGCCGAAGCGCTGGTAGAAGGCCGGCCCGGCCGGCGGCGCCTGCGGGTCCTCGCGCCGCAGCGCAGCCTCGATGTGCGACTCGGCCGCGGCAAAAGTGTGCAGGTACAGCGCGCGCGCCAGCGCGTAGGCCTTGGCCCCCGGCCACGGATCGGGCAGCAGCTCGATCGGCAGCATCGGGTCGTGCAGCTGGACCCGGCGGTAGGCGTGGATCAGCAGGGTGCGGATCACGAACGCCGCGCGCGGCGCCAGCGCTCCGCCTTGCTGCAGCAGCGCGAGCAGCGGCTCGAACTGGTCGACGAATTGCTGGTAGCCGGCCACCACCTCGCTCAAGTCCCACCCATCTTCGACCAGCGCGCGCAGCGGACGCGCGGCCACCTGCGGCAGCTCGGTCGCGCTGCACACGAACAGCTTGCCCTGCACGCCGACGCGGGCCAGGATCTCGTCGAGGATCTCGGCGCTGCTGGCCGGGTGGCCGTACACGCCGGGCGCGATCGCCGCATAACCTTCCCATAGCAGCTCCTTGCGCAGCGCCGCGCGCGCGGGAGCCTCGATGCCGGCGGCGGACGGCAGCAGCAGCGTCCAGGTGCCGTTCCAGTGCAGGGTCAGCGGCGCATAGATGCGGCGGTAGGCGCGTTCGAAGCGGGCCAGCGCCTCCGGCAAAATCGCATACGAGCTGCGGCGCCCGTCGCGGTTGGCCACCAGCCAGCCCTCCTGCGCGAGGCGGAACACGCTGGTGCGCAGCAGCCGGTCGTTGACGCCGAACGGCGCCAGCAATTCGATCAGGCTGCCGAGCCAGATGGTGCCGCCGTGCGGCACGATCGCGTCGCCGAAAATGGTCATCACCAGCGATTTCGAACGCGGCGGGTCGCTGGCAAAGAAGTGGGCGATCCATTCATCGCTGGTCAGTTGTTTCATAGCGGGCATGGTGTTGGGCTGCATGGTGGTTTGTCAAGCGAAGCAGGCGTTTACTTTGCCGCGCGTTGGGCGCAGGATTATTTTTTTATCATCGATCTTAGCGCAGGTTGATACGGATTTACGATTCGATTCAAATAAAATGTGTACATAATAAAATTTGTATCGTATTATCGTCCCATCGTCTTCGCAAAGGGAGAACCGCCATGTACGCACAATTGGTAGAAACCGGCCTCAAGACAGTCCAGTCCGCGGCCGACATGGGCGAGGACGAGCGCGCGTTCCAGGCCCGCATCGACGCCGGCGTCAAGATCGAAGCCAAGGACTGGATGCCCGAGGCTTATCGCAAGACCCTGATCCGCCAGATTTCGCAGCACGCCCATTCCGAGATCGTCGGCCAACTGCCGGAAGGGAACTGGGTCACGCGCGCGCCCACGCTCAAACGCAAGTCGATCTTGCTGGCCAAGATCCAGGACGAAGCGGGCCACGGCCTCTACCTGTACAGCGCGGCCGAAACGCTGGGCGTCTCGCGCGACGAGCTGCTGGCCGCCCTGCATGCGGGCAAGGCCAAGTATTCGAGCATCTTCAACTACCCGACCCTGAACTGGGCCGACATGGGCGCGATCGGCTGGCTGGTCGATGGCTCGGCCATCATCAACCAGATCCCGCTGTGCCGCTGTTCGTACGGGCCGTATGCGCGCGCCATGATCCGCGTGTGCAAGGAGGAGTCCTTCCATGCGCGCCAGGGCTACGACATCATGATGAGTCTCGCCAAGGGCACGCCCGAGCAGAAGGCGATGGCGCAGGACGCGCTCAATCGCTGGTGGTGGCCGTCGCTGATGATGTTCGGGCCGTCGGACGCGGAGTCGGTCAACAGCGCGCAGTCGGCGCAGTGGCGCATCAAGCTGTTCTCCAACGACGAACTGCGCCAGCGCATGGTGGACCAGACCGTGCCGCAGGCCGAGTATCTGGGCCTGACGGTTCCCGACCCCGACCTCAAGTTCAACGCCGAGACCGGGCATTACGAATTCGGCGCGATCGACTGGTCCGAATTCCACAACGTCTTGAAGGGCAACGGCCCGTGCAACCGCGAGCGCCTCGCGACGCGGGTGAAGGCCTACGAAGACGGCCAGTGGTTCCGCGATGCGCTCGTCGCGCACGCCGACAAACAGGCCGCGCGCGCCGCCTGACATTCATCGAACCGGAGTACAGCATGAGCAAAGAATGGCCCTTGTGGGAAGTCTTCATCCGCAGCCAGCACGGCCTCGCGCACAAGCACGTGGGCAGCCTGCACGCGCCGGACGCCGAAATGGCGATCAATAACGCACGCGACGTCTACACCCGCCGCAACGAAGGCGTGAGCATCTGGGTGGTGCGTGCCGCCGACATCGTGGCCAGCAGCCCGGCCGACAAGGACGCGCTGTTCGAGCCGGCCAACAGCAAAGTCTATCGCCACCCGACCTTCTTCCCGATGCCGGAAGAAGTCAAGAACCTGTGAGCGACGCCGTGGACCACAAAGTCGACTACCTGCTGCGCCAGGGCGACAATGCGCTGATCCTGTCGCAGCAGCTGTCGCAGCTGTGCGGCAAGGGCCCGGCGCTGGAAGAGGACATGGCGCTGACCAACGTCGCGCTCGACCTGCTCGGCCAGACCCGCATGTGGCTGACCTACGCCGGCCAGCTCGAAGGCAAGAGCCGCAACGAAGACCACCTGGCCTTCCTGCGCGACGCGCACGAAATGCGCTGCTGCCTGATCGTCGAACAGCCGAACGGGAACTACGCCGACACCATGGTCCGCCAGTTTTACTTCGACACCTGGC
Source organism: Telluria sp. (assembly GCA_035654095.1). Classification (GTDB taxonomy): domain Bacteria; phylum Pseudomonadota; class Gammaproteobacteria; order Burkholderiales; family Burkholderiaceae_D; genus Telluria_A. The sequence continues at coordinate 792 of DASRXO010000566.1, read as the reverse complement.
ACTACTTCCTGATGCTGGGCCTGGCCGCATCGAGCGACCCGCGCATCGCGGAGATCGCCGAGAAGTCGGTCAAGGAAGTCAGCTACCACCTGCGCCGCAGCGGCGACCTGATCGTGCGCATGGGCGACGGCAGCGCCGACAGCCACGCCAAGACCCAGGCCGCGGCCGACGCGCTGTGGATGTACAGCGGCGAGATGTTCCTCTACGACACGACCGACGAGGCGATGGTGGAGCAGGGAGTGGCGCCCGCCGTCGACGGTTTGCGCGCCGCCTTCCTCGCCCACGTCGCCGAGATCTTCGCCGAGGCCACGCTGGCCATGCCGCCGGCCGACGCCTGGATGCAGCGCGGCGGCAAACAAGGCCGCCACAGCGAGCACCTCGGCTACATCCTGGCCGAGATGCAGTTCCTGCAGCGCGCCTACCCTGGATCCGAGTGGTAATGGACATGGACACGCCAGCGATGACTGTCGCCGCCGAGCAGGTCTGGGCCTGGCTGGGCGAGGTGCCTGACCCCGAAATCCCGGTCATCTCCGTGGTGGACCTCGGCATCGTGCGCGCCGTCGCGTGGGATGGCGACGAATGCGTGGTCACCATCACGCCGACCTACTCGGGCTGCCCGGCGATGCAGGTGATCGCCGAAGCGGTGACCGAGGCGCTGCACGCGCATGGTGTCGAGCAGGTGCGGCTGGTGAACCGGCTGTCGCCGGCCTGGACCACCGACTGGATGAGCGACGCCGGCAAGCTGGCGTTGAGAAGCTACGGCATCGCGCCGCCGGCGCAGCAGGCGATCGA
>DASRXO010000565.1:0-11738 GCA_035654095.1 Telluria sp. | reverse complement strand
ATCATCAAGGTGGGTGAATTCGTATTGCCGGAGGTGATGTTCGGCATCACCGACGCATCCACCACCCGCAGGCCGGCCACCCCGATCACGCGCAAGGCGCTGTCGACCACCGCCATCCGGTCATCCGACGTCCCCATCTTGCAGGTGCCGACCGGATGGAAGATGGTGGTGCCGATCAGGCCGGCGGCTTCGGCCAGCTCCTCGTCGCTCCGGTACTGCAGGCCGGGCTTGAATTCCTCCGGCGCGAATCGGGCCAGCGCGGGCGCCGCCACGATGCTGCGGGTCAGGTTCAAGGCGGCGGCCGCGGTCTTGCGGTCTTCCGGCGTGCTCAGGTAATTCGGGGTGATCCTGGGCGCCGCGTAACTGTCGGCCGAGGCGATGCGCACATGGCCGCGCGAGGTCGGCCGCAGGTTGCACACGCTGGCCGTGAACGCCGGGAAGGAATGCAGCGGATCGCCGAATTTTTCGAGCGACAGCGGCTGCACGTGGTACTGCAGGTTCGGGCTGGCCTGGCCCGGGTCGGACTTGGCGAAGGCGCCCAGCTGCGACGGCGCCATCGACATCGGCCCGCTCTGGAACAGCGCGTATTCGAGGCCGATCTTCATCTTGCCGAACCAGCTGGCGGAGGTGGTGTTCAGGGTGCGCGCGCCGCGTACCTTGTAGACCATGCGCAGCTGGAGGTGATCCTGCAGGTTCTCGCCGACGCCGGGTGCGTCGACCCGCGGCGCGATGCCCAGCGCGTGCAGCGCCGCCGCCGGCCCGATGCCGGACAGCTGGAGGATCTGCGGCGAGCCGATCGAACCGGCCGTCAACAGGGTCTCGCGCTGTGCCTGCGCGCTCCAGGCCTTGCCGCCGCCGGTGAACTCGACGCCGCGGCAAACCTTGCCCTGCGCCGTGTCTTCGATGATCAGGCGCTCGACGTGGCAGCCGGTCATGATGGTCAAGTTCTCGCGCGCCGCGATCGGCTTCAGGAAGGCCTTCGACGCATTCCAGCGGATGCCGCGCCGCTGGTTGACTTCGAAGTAGGCGCAGCCGGCGTTGTCGCCGCGGTTGAAGTCGTCGATCTTGCGGATGCCGACCTGCTCGGCGGCGTCGCGGAAGGCGTCGAGGATCTGCCACGACAGGCGCTGCTTCTCGACCCGCCACTCGCCGCCCGCGCCATGCACCTCGCTGGCGCCGCCGTGGTAATCCTCGCTCTTCATGAACAGCGGCAGCACCTGGTCCCAGCGCCATGACGGGTCGCCGCTGAGCTCGGCCCAGCGCTCGTAATCGCCGGACTGGCCGCGCATGTAGATCATGCCGTTGATCGAGGAACTGCCGCCCAGCACCTTGCCGCGTGGGTAGATCAGCGAGCGCCCGGCGAGGCCGGCGTCGGGCTCGGTCTTGAACAGCCAGTCGGTGCGCGGATTGCCGATGCAACGCAGGTATCCGACCGGGATGTGGATCCACACATAATCGTCCTTGCCGCCCGCTTCGATCAGCAGGACCGTGGTGTCGCGCTTGCGGGTGAGACGGTTGGCCAGCAGGCAGCCTGCCGTTCCGCCTCCCACGATGATGTAGTCGTATTGTCCCGCCGATTCCAATCAGTACTCCTTCTGTCCGGTCGAAAAACTCCTGCACAGCATACGCCGGAACTTGCGTCCCTACAGCGTCATTTGCGAGCTGTGGATAAGCCACTGGATATCCACAGGTACCGATTGTGGATAAACCCGATTTTATGCACATCCCGATTTTTGTCCAGAAATGGTACCAATCGCATACACAAGGGACAAGCGGGTTATACCGCTTCCAAACGCTTGATTCCGCGCGGTTTTTTGGCCTTATCCACAGAAACATGGCCCCGTTAACAACTACTACTAAGCTTATATATCCCCTTTTTAAAGTAAACCTTCAAAGCGAGGAACTTTCAGTTCCACCCGGAATCACTTTCACATATACTGGATTTGACAATGGAATTGCAGGTAGTTCGCCACTGGAGCAGGCCTTGTACAAAAACAAAAGCCGCGACAAGGAACAGGCAAGTCCACCGACCGCTGCCTACCGGCGATTCAAGCATCGCCTGGTAGCCGGTTTGCTCGGCATTTCCCTGCTCGCCGTGCTGATCTGCGCCTGGGAATTCCACTCCTCCTATACGGACAAGCTCAACGAGGGCCGCACCCAGACACAAAATCTCGCGCGCGCAGTGGAAGCGCATGTCCTCTACTCGATCCGGTTCGCCGATGTCTCGCTGATCGCCTTGTCCAACGCGATCAAAGTGCTGTCGCCCGATAAGCGCAACGCGACGGCGATAGTGCAGGCGCTGATGTCTGCGCGCCCGGTATTTGGCGACGATTTCTGGAACCTGTACATCGGGCCCGATGGCAAGGGCGTCGCCACCTCGAACAAACTACCCGTGGAAGGCGTGTCCTACCTCGACCGCGATTACTTCCAATACCATGCCAGGACCCGGAGCAAGAGCCTGTATGTCGGCGGTCCGGTGATCGGGCGGGTCTCCGGCCGCAAGGTGTTTTTCATCAGCCGCCGTATCGAAAGCGACGACGGCACTTTCCTGGGCGTGATCGCCGCGCCAATCGACGCCGGCCGCTTTGCCAAGGTCTTCGAGGATTCGCGTTTCAATCATGACGTCACGATCTCCCTCTTGCATCGCAACGGCAAGGTTATCGCGCGCGCGCCGCAATTCGACGACACCTTCGCCGTCGATATGCGTGACGCCGATGTCTTCAAGCGTCTGCAGACCGTCGATCAAGGTACCTTCGAGACCGTCAGCGTCATCGATGGACGTCCGCAGTTATACAGCTTTCGTGCGCTGGCTGGTTTGCCGCTGGTGGTCGGCGTCGGCATCACGAACCTGACCGTGGCCGAAAGCTTGAACCAGAATGTGCTGATTGCGGGTCTCGGCGTATTGTCGATGGTCGCGATCATGCTGCTGTTCGCGTATTTCGCCCTGCGCGCCTATCGTGCAGCGGAAGACGGCCGCAAACGCGCCGAGGAATCGCGGCTGCTGGCGGCGCTCGTGTACGACAACGCCAGCGAAGGCATGATGATCCTCGACGCCCACGGCGCGATCCTCGACGTCAATCCTGCGTTCAGCAGATTGACCGGATTCGGATTGGAAGAAATCGCCGGCAAGCATCTGAGCACCCTCGCTTCGGAACGCCACGACCACGAATTCTTCCAGGCGATCCGTGCCTCGATCGCGAAGACCGGCCAATGGCGCGGCGAGATATGGAATCGCCACAAGAACGGCGAGAGCTACCTGATTTCAATCGCCTTCAATACCGTGTGCAATGAGCGCGGCGAGCCATTCCGGCGCGTTGCGCTGTTTTCCGACATCACCAAGAAAAAGGCCAGCGAAGAGCTGATCTGGACCCAGGCGAATTTCGATCCGCTGACCGGACTGCCGAACCGCCGCATGTTCCATGAGCGCCTGCGCATGGAAATGAAAAAGACCGACCGCTCGCACCTGCCGATGGCCCTGGTCTTCATCGACCTCGATCACTTCAAGGAAGTCAACGATACGCTGGGCCATGCGCAGGGCGACGTCCTGCTCAAGGAAGCGGCGCAACGACTCGCCGCCAGCGTACGCGGGACCGATACCGTGGCACGTTTGGGCGGCGATGAATTCACCGTGATTCTCAGTGAGATATCGAATGCGGCCGACGTGGTGCGCATCGCCGACGATATTCTCAAGCGCCTGACCGCGCCGTTCCGGCTTGGCGACAACCAGGCATATATCTCGGCCAGTATCGGCATCACCCTGTATCCGGACGACGGCACCACGGTCGAGGTCCTGCTTAAAAACGCCGATCAGGCGATGTACGCGGCAAAGGACCAGGGCCGCAACCGCTACAACTACTTCGCGCCCTTCATGCAGGAAGCGACCCGGGTCCGCAAGCTGCTGACCGAGGAACTCCGCGAGGCGATCGCGAATGAGCAGTTCAGGGTGGTGTACCAGACCATCGTCGAACTCAAGACCGGCGAAATCCAGAAGGCCGAAGCGCTGGTGCGCTGGCAGCATCCGGTGCGCGGCATGCTGGCGCCGAACGAGTTTATCGACATCGCGGAATCGACCGGCCTGATCGTCGGCATCGGCGATTGGGTCTTCCGCCAGGCGGCGCATGAAGTCAAGCGCCTGCAGGAATTCGCCGGCAAAGACTTCCAGATCTGCGTGAATAGATCGGCGATGCAGTTCCGCGAGGGCGCCAGCCATTACGATGAATGGCTAGGCTATCTCGATAAACTTGGCTTATCGGGGAGCAGCATCATCGTCGAAGTCACCGAACACCTGCTGCAGGATGCGAACAGCCAGGTCACCGACAAGCTGCTGGCGTTCCGCGACGCCGGCATCCAGGTCTCGCTCGACGATTTCGGCACCGGCTATTCCTCGCTGTCCTTCCTGAAGCGCTTCGACATCGATTACCTGAAGATCAACCCGCGTTTCGTCTCCAACCTGAGCGCGGGATCGGACGATATCCTGCTGTGCGAAGCCATCGTGGTCATGGCGCACAAGCTGGGCATGAAGGTCATCGCCGAAGGCATAGAAACCGAAGCGCAGCTCGAGTACCTGACCCGCGCCGGCTGCGACTACGGGCAGGGCTTCCTGTTCACCAAACCGGTCAGGGCCGAGGAACTGGAAAGCTTGCTGCAGCTGCGCCAAACCAACTGTGGATAAGTCGCTGGATATCCACAGGATGAGATGTGCAAAACCCCCTTCCTTGTCCACAGGGCCGTTTTTGTCCAATAACCGTCCCGGCCGGATACACGCTTTTTCCCGCCGGTTTGGCGGCGCCTAAGCACATGATATTGTGGACAAATTCCGACTTATCCACAAAACTTGGCGGGCTTACTATTACTACTAAATTTATATTTCTACTTTTATATAAAACCTGAAAAGCGGCAAAACTATGCGATTAGGTATCATCAGCGCCCTCCAGGAAGAACAGGAAGGCCTCGTGGAAGCGCTGCAAGGCCCCTCCAGGGTCACGCACGGCATGCGCGACTACGCGTTAGGCCAGCTGTATGGAATCGACGCTGTGTGCGTCCTGTCGCGAATTGGGAAGGTGGCCGCTGCCATGACCGCGACCATGCTGGTGGAGAAGTACGACGTAAGCCACATCCTGTTCACGGGAGTGGCGGGCGCCGGGGATAGCGGGGTCAAGGTCGGCGATATCGTGATCGCGGAAACGCTGGTGCAGTACGATATGGACGCCAGTCCGCTGTTTCCGCGTTTTGAAGTGCCGCTGACCGGCCTCTCCCACTTCGCCTCGGATGCGCAGCTGAGCGCCCGGCTGGCCAGCGCCGCCCATGAATTCCTGCAAACCGATTTCGAACAAGCGATCGACGGCGACGAGCGGCGCGCCTTCCGCCTCGCGCAACCAAGGGTGCACCGCGGCCTGATCGCCAGCGGCGACCAGTTCGTCAGCAGCCGAGGCCACCTCGCGCAGTTGAATGCGTCCCTGGCCGGATTGCTGGCGGTGGAAATGGAGGGCGCGGCCGTCGCCCAGGTCTGTTTCGAACTCGGCGTGCCGTTCGCCGTGATCCGCACGATTTCCGACAATGCGAATGAACACGCGGCCACCGATTTCATGCGCTTCGTGAAAACGGTAGCCGCGCGTTACGCCTTCCATATCGTCCGGCGTTTTTGCAGGAATATGAATCAGCCGAGCATGCTGTCGGCCGGCACGTAGTTGTAGCCGAGCGCCTGCGCGCCCGCGGCGTAGGTGACCTTGCCCTGGCAGACGTTCAAGCCGTTCTTCAGGTGCGGATCGTCGGCCAGCGCCTTCTTCCAGCCCTTGCCCGCCAGCGCGACCGCATGGCCGATGGTCGCGTTGTTGAGCGCGAAGGTCGAGGTGCGCGCCACCGCGCCCGGCATGTTCGCCACGCAGTAGTGCACCACGCCATCGACGATGAAGGTCGGGTCGGCATGGGTGGTTGCGTGCGAGGTTTCAAAGCAGCCGCCCTGGTCGATTGCCACGTCCACCACCACCGCGCCCGGCTTCATCCGCTTGATCATCTCGCGCGTCACCAGCTTGGGCGCCGCGGCGCCCGGCACCAGCACGCCGCCGATCACCAGGTCGGCCGACAGCACCGCCTCTTCGATCGCATGCGCGTTCGAATACAAGGTCGAGATGCGGTTACCGTAGATCAGGTCGAGCTGGCGCAGGCGATCGACGTTCTTGTCGAGCACGGTCACGCGCGCGCCGCTGCCGACCGCCATCTGCATCGCGTTCGCGCCCACCACGCCGGCGCCGATGATCACGACGTGGCCCGCCGCCACACCCGGCACGCCGCCCAGCAGCAAGCCCATGCCGCCCTTCGACTTCTCGAGATGGGCGGCGCCGGCCTGGATCGCCATGCGGCCCGCCACCTCGCTCATCGGCGCCAGCAAGGGCAGGCCGCCGCCCGGGCCGGTGATGGTTTCGTAGGCGATGCAAACGGCGCCCGACTTGAGCAGCGCGGCGGTCTGTTCCGGATCCGGCGCCAGGTGCAGATAGGTGTACAGGATCTGGCCTTCGCTCAGCATCGCGCACTCGCCGGGCTGGGGCTCCTTGACCTTGACGATCATTTCGGCGCGCGCGAAGATTTCCTTGGCGGTCGCGACAATGCTGGCGCCGGCCGCCACATACTGCTCGTCCGACAAGCCGATCTCGCCGCCCGCATTCTTTTGGACCAGCACTTGATGCCCGCGCGACGTCAGCTCGCGCACACTGGGCGGTGTCAGTCCGACCCGATACTCGTGGTTTTTAATTTCTTTTGGTACGCCTACTATCATGTCTTCCTCCAAGGTGTGCTGCAAACTGCTTTGATGATTACAGACCCAGCGTCATCAGGCTTGCGTTTCCGCCAGCCGCGGTCGTGTTCACGCACAGCGCGCGTTCGGCGACCAGGCGCCACAAGGGAATCGCACCTTCTTCCGAGGTGTCGACCATTCCCACAATTGCTCCAGGCCGGCCGGCGAGTGCGATACGCAGGCTGTTCGCCAGCGAGGACTCGACCAGCGCCACCTGGAACTCGCATGCGCAGGCATCGATGTTGCCGATGAACTGGATACGTTCCTTCACGTCCGGCGGCAAGCCCGCCGGAATCAGATCCGGCGACTGCGCCACCACCACCGCGCGATTGCCGGTCGCCAAAGTCGCGGCCAGCTGGTTGAGCAGCACGCCGATGGTCGAGGCCGCGCACAGCACATGACCGCGCGGCGCGAACGACAGGGTGTTGCGCTCGCCGGTCGGTCCCGGCAGATCGAGGCTGCTGCCGAGCAGCGTGGTCCGCGTGTATTGTTCGGCCAGCGTGACCACGCGCTGGTGGCCATGGGTCCTGGCCCAAGCCAGCAGCGAGTCGAGGCCGCTGGCGGCCTGGCGCTCGTGCTGGAGCAATGGGGGCGCGCCGCGCTGCAGGCGCTTGAGGTACAGCGGCCCGCCAGCTTTCGGTCCGGTGCCGGACTTGCCCTCACCACCGAACGGTTGCACACCGACCACCGCGCCGACGATATTCCGGTTCACATAAATATTGCCGACATGCGCGCGCGACGCGATGAAATCGATCGTCTCGTCGATCCGCGAATGCACGCCCAGCGTCAGGCCGTAGCCGGTGGCGTTGATCGCGTCAACCAGTTGCGGCAAGTCGGCGCGCTGGTAGCGGATCACGTGCAGCACCGGCCCGAACACCTCATGCGTGAGTTCGGACAGGGCGCCGATTTCCAGCACGGTCGGCGCCACGAAGGTGCCCATCGCGCTCAGGCCGGGCGGCAGCGCGAGCGCAAAATGCGCCTTCGCGGTCTGCTTCATGCGGTCGATGTGCTTGAGCAGCTTCTGCTGCGCTTCGACGTCGATCACGGGGCCGATATCGGTCGCCAGCCGATCCGGATTGCCGACGCGCAGTTCCTGCATCGCGCCTTTGAGCATTCGGATGGTCTTGTCGGCAATCTCTTCTTGCAGGAACAGCACGCGCAGCGCCGAGCAGCGCTGGCCGGCGCTGTCGAAGGCCGAGCTCATCACGTCCTGCACCACTTGTTCCGGCAAGGCCGAGGAATCGACGATCAGCGCGTTCTGCCCGCCGGTCTCGGCGATCAGCGGGATCTCGGCCGCTTCGGCGATCGCACGCTTGGCCAGCGTGCGGTTGATCAGCTGCGCGACCTCGGTCGAGCCGGTGAAGATCACGCCCCTGATGCGCGCATCGCCGCACAAGGCCGCGCCGACCACCTCGCCGCGGCCCGGCAGGAATTGCAGCGCGCCTGCCGGTATGCCGGCTTCATGGAACAGCTGCACCGCACGGTGCGCGATCAGCGGCGTCTGCTCGGCCGGCTTGGCCAGCACCACGTTGCCGGCCGCCAGCGCCGCGGCCACCTGGCCGGTGAAGATCGCCAGCGGGAAATTCCACGGGCTGATGCAAGCGACCGGCCCCAGCGCCAACAGGTTCTGCGTGCCCTGCACTTGCGCCGCGTAGTAGCGCAGGAAATCGACCGCCTCGCGCACTTCGGCGATCGCGTTCGGCAGCGACTTGCCGGCCTCGCGGACCGCCAGCGCCATCAGCTCGTGGCAGTGTTGTTCGAACAAATCGGCGACGCGCGCGATGATCGCGGCGCGCTCGGAAGGTGGGGTGGTCTGCCAGTCCATCGCATACGCGCTGGCCCGCTCGAGCGCGGTCTCGACATCCGCCGCGCTGGCCTCGCCGACTTGGCCGACGATGTCCGACGATAGCGCCGGATTGGCGACCGGCTGCAAGCCGCCGCCCGCGCTCGGCGCACCGTCGATCAGCGGCAGCGCCACCCAGTTGCGCGGCGCGGCGAGGGCGACGCCCAGCTCGCGCAGCACGTCTTCATCGGTCAGGTCGAGGCCGGCCGAATTCTTGCGCTCCTTGCCGAACAGCTCACGCGGCAGCGGGATGCCCGGATGCGGCACGCCGCCCTGCGCGCGCGCGGCGGCGAACGGATCGGCGATCAGGGTGTCGATGGCCACGCTTTCATCCACGATCTGGTTCACGAACGAGGAGTTGGCGCCGTTCTCCAGCAGCCGGCGCACCAGGTAGGCCAGCAGCGTTTCGTGCGAACCGACCGGGGCGTAGATGCGGCAGGCCTTGTCCAGCTTGTCCTTGCCGACCACCTGGTCGTACAGCGTTTCGCCCATGCCGTGCAGGCACTGGAATTCGTAGTTGTCCACGCCATCCTGCCTGGCCCAGGTATAGATCACCGACAGCGTGTGCGCGTTGTGCGTCGCGAATTGCGGGTAGAGGACGTCGGCCGCGGCCAGCAGGTTGCGCGCGCACGTCAAGTAGGACAGGTCGGTGTAGACCTTGCGCGTGTAGACCGGATAGCCGGGCATGCCGTCGACCTGCGCCCGCTTGACCTCGGCGTCCCAGTAGGCGCCTTTCACCAGCCGCACCATGAACTTGCGGCCGCTGCGGCGCGCCAGCTTGGCCAGGTAGTCGATCACGAACGGACAGCGCTTCTGGTAGGCCTGCACCACGAAACCGATGCCGTCGAAGCCGGCCAGCGCGGGGTCGAAGGCCATGGCCTCCATCAGCTCGAGCGAGATCTCGAGGCGGTCGGCCTCCTCGGCGTCGATGTTCAGGCCGATGTTGTACTGGCTGGCCAGCAGCACCAGGCTGCGCACCCGCGGCAGCAGCTCGTCCATCACGCGCGCGTGCTGGGCCCGGCTGTAACGCGGATGCAGGGCCGACAGCTTGACCGAGATGCCCGGCCCATCCTTGAGGCCGCGGCCGTCCGAGGCCTTGCCGATCGCGTGGATCGCCTGCTCGTAGGAAGCGTAGTAATTCTGCGCGTCGGCTTCGGTCAGCGCGGCCTCGCCCAGCATGTCGTAGGAATAGCGGTAGCCGCGCGCCTCGTTGTCGCGGCTGTTCCTGAGCGCTTCGCCGATGGTCTGGCCGGTCACGAACTGGTTGCCCAGCATGCGCATCGCGAGGTCCACGCCCTTGCGGATCAGCGGCTCGCCGCCTTTGCTGATCAGCTTGGTGAGCGCCGAGCCGAGCCCGTTCTCGCTGCTGGTGCCGACCAGCTTGCCGGTGATCAGCAAGCCCCAGGTCGCGGCGTTGACGAACAGCGAGGGCGATTCGCCCAGATGCTTGCGCCAGTCGCCTTTGCTGATCTTGTCGGCGATCAGGCGGTCCGCGGTCTCGCTGTCGGGAATGCGCAACAGCGCTTCGGCCAGGCACATCAGCGCCACGCCTTCGTCCGAGGACAGCGAAAACTCATGCATCAGCGCGTCGACGCCGGACGCGCGCGTGCGCTTCTCGCGCACCGCCGACACCAGCCGGTGCGCCAGCGCGTGCGCATCGGGATGGGCGGCCGCGCCCTGCGCCAGCAGCCACTGCACCGCGGCGATTTCGTCGCGCCGGTAGGCGGCGGTGATGGCGGCCCGCAGCGGGCTCTGTTCTTGCGTAATTTCAGCCTGGAGGGCGGCGAACGGGACGATGGGAGGAGCCGGAATAGCGGCAGTTTGCATGGACAACTCTTTGCTGGACAAGGAAAAAACGCGACGCCGCGCCGCCCGGCGGACGCGATCCGGGGCGCGAAAAGATGATTCGATTGTAGAGGGTATTCTTCTGGATTAATTCTGGTAATACAGAAGACTAGCAATAGATAGTTTTTGGTGAGACAATTTCACCAAATAATATTTATATTGGGAGCAGCCTGCCATGCTGGACAAGATTAGCAAGAAAATCCTCTCGGAACTGCAGAGCGACGGGCGCATCAGCAATGTCGAGCTGGCCGCGCGGGTCAACCTGTCGCCGGCGGCTTGCCTGGAACGGGTGCGCAAGCTGCACGAGTCCGGCTACATCATGGGCTATACCGCCCAGCTCAATCCGCAGTTGCTGGATGTGTCGCTGCTGGTGTTCATCGAAGTGGTGCTGGACCGCACCACGCCCGAAGTGTTCGACGCCTTCAAGCATAGCGTACAAATCATTCCGGAGGTACTGGAATGTCATATGGTGGCCGGCGGTTTCGATTACCTGGTCAAGGCGCGCGTGAAGGACATGGCGGCCTACCGTGAATTCCTGGGCAAGACCCTGCTCCAAAAGGGGGTGCGCGAAACCCACACGTATGCTGTGATGGAAGAAGTCAAGAACACCACGAAGTTGCCGATCAAGTAGAATTCATCGCAGAGGTATGCCGACATACCCGACGCTGCCCGGTATCTCATTTGCCAAGGGGACAAATGACATATCTTCAATCGAGCAAGGCAAGGCTGGCGATCGCCGCCGCCGTCGCCGCCGCAACCAGCACCCTCCTCGTTTTCCTGATCAACCTCATCGTCCCCGGCGCGCTCGGGCCAGTGTCGGCCGCGCTGCTTGCGGCGCTCGCCGGCGTGCTGGTGTTCAGCCTCGCGGCCAAGGGCAACGAGGCTGAGGACAGCCGCCAGTTCATCCGGGTGGTCGGCCATTCGATCGACGACATCATGATCGGCGCGGCCGAGACGTCCTACTTCGTCGACTCGGTCAAGAAGAAGATCGAGAAGGACGTGCAGACCGCCGGCGAGATGGTCGTCAGTGCCGAGCAGGTGGCGCGCACCACCGAACGCATCGCCGCCAATGCCGAGCGCGCGGCCAAGGTCGCAGCCCAGGTGCGCAGCGAAAGCGTGGCGGGACGGGCCGAAGTCGACCAGGGCCTGCAGCGCATCAGCAGCGCGCGCGGCGACGCCCGGCAGGCGGCCGCCAACATGGCCGCCTTGCAGGAAAAATCAAAGAGCATCGCCGGTTTCATCCAGGTCATCACCGAGATT
>DASRXO010000564.1:0-2057 GCA_035654095.1 Telluria sp. | reverse complement strand
GCCGCAGGCCAACACCGTGGCGCCGGCGGTCTTGCCGCCATCGACCGCGGCATCGGCCACGATGTTGACGAGGCAGGGAGTTGGCGACGCGGGCGCCGGCGCCGGCGTCGCGGGCGCGGTGACGCTCGAACCGCCGCCGCCGCCGCAGGACGCCAGCAGCAGTGCCAGCACGGCGCCCAGGCTACCCGGGATCAAGACTTTGGACATCAAGGGTCGTCCTCTCAAAAGCCTGTCGGGTTTAGAACTGGTCTTCGCTGAGCGCCAGCACGCCGGCGCTGCCATCGACAATCGCCGTGCGCAGGCCCGATGCCTGCGACAGAATGTGGTCGCCAAAGAAGCGCGCGGTGGCGATCTTGGCCTGGTAGAAGGACGCGTCGCCCGCGCCCGCATCGAGCTTCTGCTGCGCTATCAGCGCCGCGCGCGCCATCTGCCAGCCGCCCAGCACGATGCCGGCCAGCTTCAGGTACAACACGCTGCCGGCGAACACGCCCTTGACGTCGGCCTTCGCGTTGGCCACCACATACTCGACCACCGCCTCCAGCGCCTTGCTGCCGTCGGCCAGCTGGCGATGCATGGCCGCGAAGTCGGCGCCCGCAGCCTGCGCCACACTGGCTGCTCTAGCCAGCGCCGCCTCGGTCGCGCGTACCTGCGCGAGGATGGCCTTGGCCACCGCGCCGCCGTCGCGCACCGTCTTGCGGCCCACCAAGTCGTTGGCCTGAATCGCCGTGGTGCCTTCGTAGATGGTGAGGATCTTGGCGTCGCGGTAGTGCTGCGCCGCGCCGGTCTCCTCGATGAAGCCCATGCCGCCGTGGACCTGCACGCCGTCGCGCGCCACGTCCTGCGACATCTCGGTCGACCAGCCTTTGATGATCGGCACCAGGTACTCGTACACCGCCAGGTTGGCCGCGCGCGTCTCCGGATCGGGATGGTGATGCGCGAGGTCGCTGATGCCCGCGCCGACATACGCCAGCGCGCGCGCCGCCTCGACCTGCGAGCGCATCGCCATCAGCATGCGCCGCACGTCCGGGTGGTGGATGATGGAGACCGGGCCGCTTGACCCGGCCAGGTCGCGCGATTGCACGCGGTCCTTCGCGAACGCGACCGCCTGCTGGTATGCGCGGTCGGCCAGGCCGATGCCTTGCATGCCGACGCCGAAGCGCGCCGCGTTCATCATGATGAACATGTATTCGAGGCCGCGGTTCTCCTCGCCCACCAGCGTGCCGATCGCGCCGCCGTGATCGCCGAACTGCAGCACCGCGGTGGGGCTGGCCTTGATGCCCAGCTTGTGTTCCAGCGAGACGCAGTGCGCGTCGTTGCGCGCGCCCAGCGCGCCGTCGGCCGCGACCAGGAATTTCGGTACGATGAACAGCGAGATCCCCTTCACGCCCGGCGGCGCATCCGGCGTGCGCGCCAGTACCAGATGGATGATGTTCTCGGCCATGTCATGCTCGCCGTAGGTGATGAAGATCTTGGTGCCGAACACCTTGAAGGTACCGTCGCCCTGCGGCACCGCGCGGGTGCGCACGGCGGCCAGGTCGGAGCCGGCTTGCGGCTCGGTGAGATTCATCGTACCGGTCCACTTACCCGAGATCAGGGGCTCGAGGAACAGCGCCTTCTGCTCGTCGGAGCCGGCGGTGAGCAGCGCTTCGATCGCGCCGTCGGTCAGCAGCGCGACCAGCGCGAACGACAGGTTGGACGCGTGCAGCATCTCGATGCACGGCGTGGCGACCAGCTTGGGCAGGCCCTGGCCGCCGAATTCGGCCGGGTGCTGCACACCCTGCCAGCCCGCTTCGCCGAAAGCCTTGAAGGCCTCCTTGAAGCCCTTGGCGGTGGTGACCTGGCCGTCGTGCCAGTAGCTCGGCTCCTTGTCGGCCGCATGGTTCAGCGGCGCGATCTCGTTGCCGCAGAATTTCGCGTTTTCTTCGAGGACCGCTTCGACCGTGTCGGCGGTCGCGTCCTCGCAACCGGGCAGCGCGTTGATGGCCGACAGGCCGGCCAGTTCGTTCATCGCGAACAGCATGTCTTTCAGGGGGGCTGTGTAGCTCATCGTCTTCTCC
>DASRXO010000563.1:0-11638 GCA_035654095.1 Telluria sp. | reverse complement strand
AGATTGTCGAGCAGGCGGAACTGGCCGGGGAAGGTCAGCGTATGGCCGTCGAGCGTGCTGTCGAGATTGAAGACATAGTCCGAGCCGGCACTGAGATGGACCTTGAACCAGTCGACGTCGCCCGGTATTTCGAGCGTGCCGGCGGCGCTCTGGCCGGGCGCCAGGATACCGGCCGTGGCGGCGTTGGCGCCGTGGTCGTCGGCCGTCGCGGGCGCCACCAGCAGTGTATAGGCGCCCGCCGTGCTCCAGCTCGACACCTCGAAGAAATAACTGCCCGAGGTGGTGGGCCGCCACACCGTACTGTCGGCGCCATACACGGTGTTTGGACCGAGCGTCACCGCTTTACCCTGGGCGTCGAACACGCGCAGGTCGAGCGTTTCGCCGTGCGCGCCGAGCGCCTGCATCAGGTAAGGCTGGCCGGCGCCGAGCGTGGCCTGGAACCAGTCGGCGTCGGCTTGCACTTCCAGCGTGCCCGCGACCCGCGTGCCCAGCGTTGCGCGACCCGTGGTGGCGGTGCCGGCAAGATAGTCGTCGGGCGTCGCGATGAGCGTAATGTGATAGGGAATCGTGTCGCCGGTGCCGCCGGTCATGCTGACGGTGTAGACGCCGTCCTGGCTGGGCCGCAACGCCAGTGCGCCTGTGCCTCTCCAGTCGTAGCCTTCGTTCGAGGTCCGGACGGCTGAGCCGTCGGACAGCGCCAGCCTGCGGTCCACCGTCCCGTAGTCCACGCCGCCGCTGTCGTATGACACCGTATAAGTGACGCCCGCGCGCAACGTCAGCTGGAACTGGTCGATGTCGCCGGCGTAGTCTATCCTGCCAGTGAGTTGAGCGTTCAGGGGCAGGGCGGCCGCATGCGCGATGTCGTTGGCATAGTCGTCGGTGGCGAGCACCGCGGCGCTGAGGGCGTAGGTGCCGGTAATGCCGGTGGCCCCCATGTCGAGGAAATACGTGCCTGCATGAGCCGGGGCGAACAGCAGCGATTTTGGCACGCCGCCTGGCGTGTTTTGAATGTCGGCGACGATCGCGCCGGCACCGCCATTGGCCTGCGGATCCCACAGGTGCAAATACTCTTCATAGAAGCCTGAGCTTCCGATCGGCAGCGTGCCGCCGTTCGACTCGGCTCCCTTGAGGGTGAACTGGTAGCGGGTCAAGGCATCGAGCGTGACCTTGAACCAGTCGTGATCGCCGAGGACCTCGATCGTGCCCTGGACGCTCGCGCCAACCGCCAGCATCGCCGTGGTGCTGCTGTCGCGCGCGACGTCCGCAACCATGGAAAACGCGATCGACGTCGACGCCGTGGAGACATTTTGTGCATCGTCGGTGGCGCTCGCCTCGGCGCGGTAGCTGCCGGGCGCCAGATTGATCTGGGTCGTCCAATGGCCGTCGGGCGCGGCGACCGTCAGGCCGCTGACGATGCCGTTGATGCTTAGGGAGATCAGCGTGGCTGGCTCCGCCGTCCCGGAAAACGTCGCGCCGGCGCCGCTGACCGCGCCGCCGATGCTATTGTTCAGGGCGATGACCGGCGCGGCCGGTGCGTGCCAGTCCGCGCTGAGATTCCACGGGATGCTGACGGAGCTGGTGCCCGCCGGCGTGGTGGACGTCGCGGTGAAATGATAGGACCCGTCGGCCAGTCCCACCAACCGGGTGTGCCAAAAGCCCATTTCATCGGTCCGCGCCACGCCGAGCAGCGTCGACCCCGACCACAAGCGCACGGTGGACCCGGCCTCGGCCTCGCCGTACAGGAAGGGGTCCGGACCGGACAGGTAGCCGATGGGATGTTGGGCAGACGTGACAGTAGGCGCCTTGGGTATGCTTCCGGTGACGTCGATTTCCAGCGCCGCGGTGGTGGCGGTCGGTGTCCCGGCGACGTGTACCTGCGCGACGATCTCGTGATGTCCGGCCGATGGCCAGCGTGCGGCCTGGTAGGAATAGCCGCTGTCCGCATCGGCGATCACGCTGGCGACGGTGACGCCATCGATGACAATATCGACCGAGGCCCCCGCCGTGGCAGTGCCCCACACGCCGAACTGGTCGAGCTGCGCTGGCACGTTGGCATTGATGTCTAGATGGAGGGTCGGGCGGATGGTCATTGGTGTGTTCCAAGAGCAATCATGCACTGTAGCACATGTTGAAAAAGTAGTAATCTTTTTGCGTCAGGGGATAAATTAGTATTGACTAATGCATTAGTTGATGCTAATGTATTGACCATGACTGAAGCCACCATCAACCTCGTTATGCGCACGCTCGCCGATCCCACCCGGCGCGCGGTGTTCGAACGGATCGTCGGGGTCGACGAGATCAGCGTGGCCGAGCTCACGCGCGGGAGCGGCGTGACGCAAGGCGCGATCTCGCAGCACCTCAAGTCCTTGAAACAGGCCGGCCTGGTGGCCGAACGCCCCGAGGGCCGCCACGTGTATTACCGCGCCCAGCCCGAGGGCCTCGCACCGCTGGTCGATTGGATGAGCCACTACGGCGTCTTCTGGCGCGACCGCTTCGCCAACCTCAGAACCCTATTGAAGGAGATTGACCCATGAACGACGCTGCATTGAAGTCCGACACGCATGACATCGCGGTCGACGAGATCTTCCCCCACGCGCCGGAGACGATCTGGAAAACGCTGACCACCGGCGAACTGATCGGCCGCTGGCTGATGGCGCCGACCGGCTTCGAGCCGGTGAAGGGCAAGCGCTTCACCTACCAGACCACGCCCGCCGGCGCCTGGGACGGCGTCATCCACTGCGAGGTGCTGGAGGCGATACCGAACGAGCGCCTGGTCTACATCTGGCAAGGCGGACACGCCGACAACGTCGGCTACGGCGCGCCGCTGGACACGATCGTCACGTGGACCCTGTCCAAGGTTGCAAACGGAACCCGGCTGCGCCTCGTCCATTCCGGCTTCGTCACGCCGACCAACGATTCCGCTTTCACCACCATGAGCGAAGGCTGGAAGAAGGTTGTCCCAAGCATCGGCGCGATCGCCGGCGAACTGCACTGAGGCGAGGAAGAAAACATGAGCGAGGCTTATACCGGCGGATGCGCTTGCGGCGCGATCCGTTATGACATCCCCGCCGAACCAGTGGTGATGAACGACTGCCATTGTTCCCGCCTGGGACCACGTCGATCCGGCCTTGCCGAAATTCGACAAGATGCCGCCAATGTGAAATACGGCCCGATCAGGTTTTGGGAGCGGCCGGCGCAGACCCGTGATAGTAGGCGCGCACCCGCTGCTGCGCCTGCGACCAGGCCTCGTCCCATTGATTCTCGGGCAGCGCTTTGATTTCTTCGCAAGGTCCCTGTTGCGCGCAAATTATCCGCTCCAGGCCGAATGCCGTGGGCCAGTGGTGATCGTAATGCGGGTCGTCCTTGTGGGCCGTGGCCATGGCGATGCCTTGCGCGACAAGCTGCTCGGTGCGTTCCGGACGCTCATCGAAAAACTTCGCCGCCTTGTTGCTGGCATCGGGACCGGCCACCACGAACGCCATCTTGAACAGGTTCGATGAGATCTCGGCCCGTCCCGATTGCGATCCAAACCGCAGCGCGTCATACCAGCCGAGCACTGCGTTCAAGACCACGGCCGGCAACACCTTTTCCACGCCTTCCCGCGGGAGATAGTAGACACCGAGGATCTCCATGTTTTCCAGCGGTGTTCGAGCGAGCGGCTTGGTATCGAATTCGGTCAGCACATCGTCAAATTGTTTGAGCGCCACCGCATCTTTTGCGCGAACGCCGCCGACAATTTTGGCGAATTGCGCACGCCGCTCTTGCCAAGGCTGCGGGGCAAGCTGGGTGTGCGGTGTGGCAGCCGGCACCGCGGCGGTGCCGTCGTCGGCGCGCGCAACCGCACACAGGGAAAGCGCCGCTGCGGCCAGCGCGGTGATGCAAACCAGGTTCGCGATTTTTGTCTTGTTCAAGCTCGTCATTTCTTGATCTTGTTGTGGATGTCGGTGACCATCATCAGCCCCGCCGAGCCGTAGAACTTGTGGTATTCGGCGACCATTTCGCCGCTGATGATCACCGGATCGGTCGCCACATAAGTCTTGGCCAGTTCGATGTCGGGCGTGGCAAACACGAACAGGCCGCGCCAGCCATCGGCGCCGTCGAACGGACCGGCCAACACCAGCTTCTTGTCGTTCGCGAGGCGTTGCATGTTGGCGAAGTGGCCTTCAAACATTTTCGTCCGCGCCGGTCCTTCTGCAACCTTGTTCGGCCCGGTTTTCAGGACGACCAGCACGTAGCTGCGCATGCCGCGTTCGTCGGCGCCGAGCGACTTCGCGAGCTCGGCGTCGTACTGCGGAGCGGGAACGGCCGCCACGCCCTGTGCCGCAGCCGGCTGCGACAAGACCAACAACAATCCGCACACGGCGGGTATCGCGCGCTTCCACATGGTCGTGCTCCTCGAGCTTGTGCTTCAGCTTTTGCCCAGTCCGTGACCACCGATCGGCGTCGTCTCGAAACGCTCGCCGAAACCGGCGATCAGCGGTTTGCCGCGGGCGATCGCTTGCCGAACCGCCGGCAACGACAGCGACGCCTTGTGGCTGTCGCTACTATCCCACACTTCGGTCACCCAGATGGCGTCGGCGTCGGTCGGGTCGTGCGCGATGACGTAGCTGAGGCAGCCGGGCATGCCGCCGGTGCCCTCGAGCAGGATGGCGATCAGGGCATCGCGCTGCCCCGGCACTATCTTCATTTTTCCGATCACACCGTACATGGCGACTGCTCCCCTTTTTGTGGATGCCTGGCCGGGGACCGGCGCCACCATGGCGGACGCCCCGACCGCCGCGACAAAATCCCGGCGTGTGATGTGCATGGCCTAGGCCCGCTGCGGACGCGGTCCGACCTGGAACGCGAATTCGGCCACGCCATCGAGCACGCCGCGCACCTGGTCGCCCGGCAGCAGCGGGCCGACGCCGGCCGGCGTGCCGCTGAAAATCAGGTCGCCCGGCGCCAGCGCGACCGAGCGCGAGATGTAGCTGATGATGTCGGGCAGCGGCCAGATCATCTGCGCCAGCGTGCCTTCCTGGCGCACCGCGCCGTTCACCTCGAGCGCCACGCGGGTCGACTCGGGCGGATGGCCGCCGCGCGCCACCGGCCGCAAGGCGCTGCACGGCGCCGAGGCGTCGAAGCCTTTCGAGAAGTCCCACGGCCGGCTCATTTTCTTGGCCACCGCCTGCACGTCGCGCAGCGTCAGGTCGAGGCCCACGCCGTAGCCCCACACCAGGCCAAGCGCATCGGCCGGATCGATATCGCTGCCGCCGCCGCCCAGCGCCACCACCATCTCGACTTCGTGATGCAGGTCGTCGGTGCCGACCGGGTAGGGCAGGATGCCGGACGCCGGCACCACCGTGTCGGCCGGCTTCATGAAGAAGAACGGCGGTTCGCGGTCGGGGTCGTTCCCCATCTCGCGCGCGTGGGCGGCGTAATTACGGCCGACGCAAAACACGCGGCGCAGCGGAAAGCGGGCATCGCTGCCCTGTACCGCAAGCGATGGCGGTACCGGTGGGGGAATGAGAAAGTCGGTCATAAGGTTTGCCCTGGCATCAAGTTAACAGCATACTATTCTAACCAAGTTATGACGACGCTGGAGGCGGACCCACCATGAGCATGCGCGATTCAATCTTCATCCGATGGATGCTGGGCCTGGCCCTGGCGGCGGCCAGCCTCGGCGCCTGCGCGCAGGGCCAGGTGTTCAAGGTCGCGACGCGGCCCGAGGTGACGACCGGCGTGTTCTGGCAAGCGCGCGACGGCGCCACCGCCACCGTGCTGCTGATCCCCGGCGGTGGCGGCGGATTCGGTAAGGTCGAAGACGGCAAGCCGTCGAGCCCGAACTTCCTGGTGCGCGGCATGCAGTACTTTCTGGCGAACGGCTTCAACGTCGCGATCTTCGGCAAACCGAGCGACACCGCCGATCTCGATTATCCGGACCGCGTCAGCGACCAGCACATGGCCGATCTGCGCGCGGTGCTCGATTTCGTCAAGCAGCAAAGCGCGGCGCCGGTCTGGATCGTCGGCACCAGCCGCGGCACGGTGTCGGCGACCGCGGCGGCGATCCGGATCCAGGACCCGCGCATCGCCGGGCTGGTGCTCACTTCGAGTGTGGTCAGCTACAAGAAGGTCGGCGCCGTGCCGCGCCAGGATTTGGCGGCGATCCGCCTGCCGGTGCTGGTGGTCCACAACAGCAGGGACGCCTGCTCGGTCTGCAATCCGGCCGAAGTGCCGGCCATCTTGAGCGGCCTGAAAAACGCCGCCGCCAAAAAGCTGGTGATGATCGACGCCGGCGCCAACCCGAGCGGCGCCGCATGCGGCGCGCTGCATTGGCACGGCTTCATCGGCGCGGAGAAGGAAACCGTCGATGTCATCGGCGGCTGGATCAGGGCTGAGTCGGCGCGCTAGGATTTCGCCGCGATCGCGAGCGCCGACCCGGCGATGGTCACCGCCGCGGCGCGGTTTATCTTGCGCATGCGGTGGGGCGCCGCGAGCAGGCGGCCAGCACCGCCAGTCCGAGCGCGGCCGCCAGCAGCCAGAGCGCATTCCCGCCGACCATCCCGGCCGCGAACGACACCGCGCGCTTCGGACCATAGGCCGCGATGCGCGCAACCAGCACGCTTTGGGCCGCGCCCGGTATCGCGGCGGCGAGCGCATAAGGCGCCACGAACATGGCGATGGTGTGGGCGGTGAGCATGCAGTCTCCTGGATCGAAATGACGTCGCACTTTCTTATCGCGCATTCAAGCTGCTTGCAGCGATAAGCATAGACAAATGTATGCACAGTTAGTATCATTAATTTTTTGATAATAATGAGACTGCGCATGAATACATCACTGGCATTGAAAGTCCTGTTCGCCATGTCCCTGGTCTCGGCGTCGGCCGGGCATGCGGCATTCGGCGCCGACGACAAAGCGAGCGTGGAGAGCTTTTTCACGGACCCGGCGATGCAATTTGTGACGCTGTCGCCCAAGGGACATTATGTGGCGATCGTGACCAATAGGTCCGACCGCAAGCAACTGCTGGCCATCCTGGACACGAGCGACCTGAAAAAAGTGACGGTTGCCGCCGTCGGCTCCGAGGATACCAAGATCGGGGCGGTCCATTGGATCAACGAAAACAGAATCGGTTTTACTGTCAAGGATATGCACAGGGAATTCGAGAACAATTGGGACGAATTCGCCGCCGACCGCGACGGCGCCAATTTGAGGCACCTCATTTCCGGCAACTGGCTCCATTATCAGGAAAATACTGACAGCCTGATCAAGGATAAGGTGCTGACTGCGGACTATGGTTTTTTCGGCGTGATGCACGACGGCTCGGACGATATCATCGTCGCGAAGTACACCTGGAATAACATCGATCGATATCCAGACCATTCACGGCTATACCGACTTAATACCAAGACCAAGCAATTAACCGACCTGCTGGAGGGCTCCTTTCAGCCGGACCACGCCCAGAATTGGATAACGGACCTGAACGATGTGCCGCGCATCGTGAGGTCGGAGATGAAGGGCCGTTGCATTGCTTCTTACCGCGCGCCCGGCGCCGCGAGCTGGGCCGAAATGGCCAACTTCGACTGCTATCAGGACAACAAGTTCACGCCTCGGTTCTTCGGCGGTGCGGACACGCTGTACGTGAGCGCGGCATATCAGGGTCACAATGCCTTGTACCGCTACGACCTCAAGAAGATGCAGATGGATACGGAGCCATTCGTATCCATCCCGGGCTTCGATTTCAGCGGTGGCGGGGAGTTTGATCTGGTATCCAAGAAGTTGCTCGGCATTCGTTTGAATGCCGATGCGAAGGCCACGGTGTGGCTCGATGAGCGGTTCAAGGAAATACAAAAGAAAATCAATGCGATCCTGCCGCAAACCAACAACCTGATCGAGTGCCCGGCCGATTGCGCGGGTTCCCCCGTGGTGGTGGTGAAGTCTTCATCGGATCGCCAGCCGGCCGAGTATTTCATGTACACGCCGGCCAGTGGCGCGATGGTCAAATTGGGCGGCGCCTATCCCAACATCAAGCCCGCACAGATGGGATTGCGTGATTTCTATCACTACAGTGCGCGCGACGGCATGTCGATCCCGGTGTACGTCACCATGCCGCCCGGGAAGGCCAGCGGACCCTTGCCGGCAGTGGTGTTGGTGCATGGCGGTCCCGGCGTGCGCGGTTCTTCATGGGAGTGGGAAGCGGAAGCGCAGTTTCTGGCCTCGCGCGGTTATGTCGTGATCCAGCCGGAATTTCGCGGCAGTACTGGTTTCGGCTTTGCTCACTTCAAGGCGGGCTGGAAACAGTGGGGCCGCGATATGCAAGACGACCTCGCGGATGCAGCGACCTGGGCCATTAAAAAAGGCTGGGCCGATCCCAAGCGCATCGCGATCATGGGCGCCAGCTACGGCGGCTATGCAACGCTGATGGGCCTGATCAAGAATCCGGACATCTTCCGCTGCGGCGTCGAATGGGCCGGCGTCACCGACATCAAGCTCATGTTCAACACCCCGCATAGCGATGCCTCGCAGGACGACCTGCAGTACGACATGAAGACCTTGATCGGCGATCCCGACAAGGACGCCGCCATGCTGGAGGAAAGTTCGCCGCTGGCCCGTGCCGCGGAATTGAAGCAACCGCTGCTGATCGCCCACGGCGGGCTGGATGTGCGCGTCCCCATCGTCCACGCGACCAAGTTCCGCGACGCGGTCAGCAAGACCAACCCGCGGGTCGAATGGATCGTTTATCCGGAAGAGCCCCACGGCTGGATACATGAGGAAACCAGCATCGCCTTCTGGAAACGCGTCGAGACCTTCCTCGATAAAAACCTCAAGGCGCCCGACTGAGGGGCGCCCAAACGCCCACCGTCGTCCTCGCGAAAGCGGGGACCCATACCTCGCGCAAGGACCAGCGAAGCATGGGTCCCACCTGCGTGGGAACGACGTCCGCGACCGAGCCTACATCAGGATGACGTCGTACTGTTCCTGGTGATACGCGGTCTCGACCTGCAGTGAAATCTGCTTGCCGATGAAGTCGCCCAGCATCGCGAGGTGCTGCGACTCTTCTTCGAGGAACAGGTCGACCACCTCTTGCGAGGCGAGGATGCGGAATTCGCGCGGGTTGAACTGCTTCGCTTCGCGCAGCAGCTCGCGCAGGATCTCGTAGCAGATGGTGCGCGAGGTCTTGACCTGGCCCTTGCCGGCGCAGGCCGGGCAGGGCTCGCACAGGATGTGGGCCAGCGACTCGCGGGTGCGCTTGCGCGTCATCTCCACCAGCCCCAGCGCCGAGAAGCCGCTGACCGACACCTTGGTGCGGTCGCGCGACAGGGTCTTCTTCAACTCGGCCAGCACCGCATTGCGATGCTCGTTGTTGTCCATGTCGATGAAGTCGAGGATGATGATGCCGCCCAGGTTGCGCAGCCGCAGCTGGCGCGCGATCGCATGCGCCGCCTCGAGGTTGGTCTTGAAGATCGTGTCGGCGAAATTGCGCCCGCCGACGAAACCGCCGGTGTTGACGTCGATCGTGGTCATCGCCTCGGTCTGGTCGACGATCAGGTAGCCGCCCGACTTCAGGTCCACGCGCCGCCCCAGCGCGCGCAGGATCTCTTCTTCCACGCCGTACAAATCGAACAGCGGACGCTCGCCCGTGTAGTGCTGCATGCGCGGCAGCACGGTCGGCGTGTAGGCCTGGCCGAATTCGACCAGCTTCACATAGTTCTCGCGCGAGTCGACCTGGATGCTCGCGGTTTCGTCGTGCACGAAGTCGCGCAGCACGCGCTGCGCCAGGTTCAGGTCCTGGTACAGCAGGCTGGTGGCCGGCTTGGTGCGCGCGCCGTGGCAGATCGCGCCCCAGGTCTTGCGCAGGTAGTCGACGTCGGCCGCGAGGTCGGCGTCGGACGCGTCCTCGGCCATGGTGCGCACGATGTAGCCGCCCTTTTCTTCCGGCGGCAGCAGGCCTTGCAAACGGCTGCGCAGCAGTTCGCGCTCCGCTTCCTTTTCGATTTTCTGCGAGATGCCGATGTGCGAATCCTGCGGCAGGTAGACCAGCATCCGGCCCGCGATCGAGACCTGGGTCGACAGGCGCGCACCCTTGGTGCCGATCGGGTCCTTGATCACCTGGACCGTCAGCACCTGGCCGTCGAACAGCAGCTTTTCGATCGGGGTCGGCGGCGGGACGGCGGCGGCGGCGTCGTGGGCGCGCGCTTCCCAGATGTCGGCCACGTGCAGGAAGGCCGCGCGTTCGAGGCCGATGTCGATGAAGGCCGACTGCATCCCGGGCAGCACCCGCACCACCTTGCCGAGGTAGACGTTGCCGGCCAGGCCGCGGGTGGCGGTGCGCTCGATGTGCAGCTCTTGCACCGCGCCCTGCAGCACCAGTGCGACCCGCGTCTCCTGCGGGGTGATGTTGATCAGGATGTCTTCGTTCATCAGGCGAGCGGCAGGCCGGCCTGGCGCAGCAGTTTGGCGGTTTCGTACAGCGGCAGGCCCATGATGCCCGAATGGCTGCCGTCGATGTGCTCGACGAACAGCGCGGCCAAGCCCTGGATGCCGTAGCCGCCGGCCTTGTCGTACGGTTCGGTGGTGGCGCAGTAGGCCTTGATCGCGGCCGCGCTCAGCGTGGCGAAGCGCACTTCCGAAATCTGGGTGATCTGCTCGGTCATGCCGGTGCAATGGACTGCGACCGACGTGAGCACCTGATGGGTGCGGCCCGACAGCCGTTCGAGCATGGCGATCGCTTCGTCGCGGCTGGCCGGTTTGCCGAGGATATCGCCGTCGATGGTGACCGTGGTGTCGGCCGCCAGCACCGGACGCGGGGTCAGGCGCCGGCTCTGCACGATGTTCCAGGCGAAGGCCGCCTTGTCGTTGGCGACCCGCGCCACGTAGTCGAGCGGCGCTTCGCCGGGGTGCGCTTCCTCGGTCACGTCGGGACCGCGCACCGTGTCGTTGCGCAGCATGAGCAGTTCGAATTCGACACCGATCTGACGCAGCAATTCGCGCCGGCGCGGGCTCTTGGAGGCGAGATAGATTTTCTTGTCGATCGGTTTCATCTTATGTTCAGCAGTTTCTTCAGACGCGATGATAAGGGTGATTTTGCGTGATCGACCACGCTCGATACAATTGCTCGGCAAGCATAACACGCACGATGCCGTGCGGGAGCGTCATACTGGAAATTCGAATCAGGCCTTCGGCCCGGGATTTGAGCTCGGGATCGAGGCCGTCGGCCCCGCCGATCAGGAAGGCGGTGTCGCGCCCGTCCTGCTGCCACTGCATCAACTGCTGGGATAAGCCGACGCTGGTGAGGTCTTTGCCGCGCTCGTCGAGGGCGATGATGCGTACGCCTTTCGGCAGCGCCGCCTCGATCCGCTCGCGTTCGAGCGCCATCGCGGTGGCGGCGGTCTTGCTGCCGGAACGCTCGACCGGCTTGATTTCCTTGAGCACGATGCGCAGCTCGGGCGGCATGCGCTTGCTGTATTCGCCGAACCCGGTTTCGATCCAGGCCGGCATTTTGTGGCCTACCGCAGCGATGATGAGCTGCATCGGCGCTTACTCGGCGGCCGCTTTTTTGACCGTCCGCTTGATGACTTTCTTGGCCGGGACGGCATCGGCGGCGGGCGCTTTCGGCTTGGCCGCGACTTTCTTCGGCTGGGCCTTGAGCGCTTTGACGGC
>DASRXO010000562.1:0-3802 GCA_035654095.1 Telluria sp. | reverse complement strand
CGAGGTGAACAGCGCCTTGGCGGCGTCGGTCAGGTTGTAGTTCTGGCGTACGGCTTCGCGCACGAAGCGCAGTTGATGAAGGTTCATTGTTTTCTTGGAAATCCACAAAGGTGCTGCTACCCCGCATTTTATAAGAATGCTTATGCCCCATACGCATATAAGCAAATAAATTCTCAGTAGTTTGGAATAAAGGCAGAGTTTATTACCATTGAGGCCAGTTTGGGATAATCAGGATCACTCTTATGTACCGTTACGACCAGTACGACCACCTCATTGTGCGCGAGCGCATCGCCCAGTACCGCGACCAGGTGCAGCGCCGCATCAACGATGAGCTGACCGAAGCCGAATTCCTGCCGCTGCGCCTGCAAAACGGCCTCTACATGCAGCGCCACGCCTATATGCTGCGCATCGCCGTGCCTTACGGCCTGCTGTCGTCCGCGCAGATGCGCATGTTCGCCCACATCGCCCGCAAGTACGACCGCGGCTATGGCCACTTCACCACGCGCCAGAACATCCAGTTCAACTGGGTCAACCTGGAACAGACGCCGGACATCCTGACCGACCTGGCCTCGGTCGAGATGCACGCGATCCAGACCTCGGGCAACTGCATCCGCAACATCACCTCCGACGAATACGCCGGCGTGGCGGCCGACGAGATCATCGATCCGCGCCCCTACGCCGAACTGCTGCGCCAGTGGAGCACCTTCCACCCCGAGTTCATCGCCCTGCCGCGCAAGTTCAAGGTCGCGATCAACGGCTCGCTGGAAGACCGCGCCGCGATCGCGGTGCACGACATCGGCCTGACCGTGGTGCGCAACGAGGCCGGCGAAGTCGGCTTCAAGTTCATGGCCGGCGGCGGCATGGGCCGCACGCCGATCCTGGGCAGCGTGATCCGCGAGTTCCTGCCGTGGCGCCACCTGCTGACCTACACCGAAGCCGTGATGCGCGTGTATAACCAGCACGGCCGGCGCGACAACAAGTACAAGGCGCGCATCAAGATCCTGCTCAAGGCGATCGGCGTCGAGGAATTCACGCGCCAGGTCGAAGAGGAATGGGCCGACCTGAAGGACAACGCCGAGACCCTGAGCGACGAAGAGATGGCGCGCGTGGCCGCCTACTTCCAGCCGCCCGCCTACGAGGCGCTGGCCGCCATCGACCCGGCCGCCGCCCATGCCGACAACAAGGCCTTCGCCAATTGGCTCAAGCGCAACGTCAAGCCGCACAAGCAGCCCGGCTACGCGGTCGTGGTGCTGTCGCTGAAGAAGACCGGCGTGCCGCCGGGCGATGCGACCGCCGAGCAGATTGACTTCATGGCCGACCTGGCCGAGCGCTACAGCTTCGGCGAACTGCGCGTCACGCACGAGCAGAACATCGTGCTGGCCGACGTCAAGCAATCGGTCCTGTTCACGCTGTGGGAAGAGATCAAGGCCAAGGGCCTGGCCACGCCGAACATCGGCCTGCTGACCGACATCATCTGCTGCCCGGGCGGCGACTTCTGCTCGCTGGCCAACGCCAAGTCGCTGCCGATCGCCGCCGCCATCGCCGAGCGTTTCGACAATCTCGACTTCCAGCACGATATCGGCGAGATCGAACTGAATATCTCGGGCTGCATCAACGCCTGCGGCCACCACCACGTCGGCTCGATCGGCGTGCTCGGCGTCGACAAGGACGGCAGCGAGTGGTACCAGGTCTCGATCGGCGGCGCGCAGGGTAACAACGCGGCCATCGGCAAGATCATCGGGCCCTCGTTCTCGGCGCTGCAGATGCCGGAAGTGGTCGACCGCCTGCTGCAGGTGTATCTGCGCGAGCGTTACGAAGACGAGCGCTTCGTCGACACCGCGCAGCGCCTCGGCATCGCGCCGTTCA
Organism: Telluria sp.; assembly: GCA_035654095.1. GTDB lineage: Bacteria > Pseudomonadota > Gammaproteobacteria > Burkholderiales > Burkholderiaceae_D > Telluria_A. The sequence continues at coordinate 1,936 of DASRXO010000562.1, read as the reverse complement.
AGGAACATGTGTATGCCACGCCGATCAAGGCGGGCGAACTGGTTGGGGAAGACCACTATGCTTGAGTCGCACAAAGACATCATCAAGGGCCGCGAGATCGTGGCCGACGACTGGAGTGTGCTGCGCCTCGACGAGGGACAGACCGCGGATGCGGTCGAAGTCCCGGCCGGCAAGATCATCGTGCCGCTCGCGGTATGGCAGGCGCAGCGCGCCGTGTTGGAGTCGCGCGCCGCGCTCGGCGTCTGGCTCGCGCCCGACGAACGCGCCGAGGCGCTGAAGGCCGATCTCGATCGCTTCGCCGTGGTCGCGGTCGACTTCCCGAAATTTACCGATGGCCGCGGCTACTCGACCGCCTTCAACCTGCGCAAGCGCCTCGGCTACAAGGGCGAACTGCGCGCGATCGGCGACGTGCTGCGCGACCAGCTGTTCTCGATGCACCGGGTCGGCTTCGATGCCTTCGCCACGCGCCAGGACCGCAGCATTCACGACGCGCTCAAGGGCCTGACCGTGTTCACCGAAACCTACCAGGCCTCGGTCGACGTCGACCAGCCGCTGTACCGCCGCCACAAGCGCGACGTGCGGCTTGAGAACACCGACGTCGGCTACGGCATCTGACCGGAGCGCGCATGAACGACATCACCGACCTGGTCGCCCATACCCGCCAAACGCTGGAACGCATCGCGCGCGACTTCTCGCCCGCCGTGTTCGCGTCCAGCCTGGCGGCGGAAGACATGGTGCTCACCGACCTGATTCTGAAGGCCCGCCTGCCGATCGCGATCTTCTCGCTCGAAACCGGGCGCCTGCATCCCGAAACCCTGGCCGTGCTCGGCGCGGTCAAGGACCGCTACGGCTACCAGATCGCGCTGTACCGCCCGCAGACCGAGGCGGTCGACGCCTACGTGGCGCAGAACGGCATCAACGCCTTCTACGACAGCATCGAGATGCGGCGCGAGTGCTGCCGCATCCGCAAGGTCGAGCCGCTGGGCCGCGCCCTGGCCGGCAACAAGGCCTGGGTGACCGGCCAGCGCCGCGCGCAATCGACCACGCGCGCCGAACTGGCGATCGAAGAAGACGATGCGGCACACGGCATGACCAAGTTCAATCCGCTGGCCGACTGGTCGGAGCAGGATGTGTGGAACTACATCCGCGACAACGGCGTGCCGTACAACGCGCTGCATGACCAGGGTTATCCGTCGATCGGCTGCGCGCCCTGCACCCGGGCGATCGAACCGGGCGAAGACGTCCGCGCCGGCCGCTGGTGGTGGGAGAACCCGGACTCGAAGGAATGCGGCCTGCACATGGTCGATGGTAAACTCATTCGCATCAAATCCGTGGCTGCGTAAGCCACCAAAAGAAGACAGGCAGCCAATGAACACACTGACCGATATCTCGCCCGTACTCACCGACATGAATGCGCGCCACCTCGATGCGCTGGAATCGGAGGCGATCCACATCATGCGCGAAGTCGCGGCCGAATGCGCCAACCCTGCCCTGCTGTTCTCGGGCGGGAAGGACTCGGTGGTGCTGCTGCGCCTCGCCGAGAAGGCCTTCCGGCCCGGGAAGTTCCCGTTCCCGCTGGTGCACATCGACACCGGCCACAACTTCGCCGAAGTGATCACCTTCCGCGACCAGCGCGCGGCCGAACTGGGCGAGCGCCTGATCGTCGGCTCGGTCGAGGACTCGATCAAGCGCGGCACCGTGCGTCTGCGTAATCCACTGACCGATTCGCGCAACGCGGCACAAGCCGTGACCCTGCTCGAAACGATCGCCGAACACAAATTCGACGCCTGCATCGGCGGCGCCCGCCGCGACGAAGAAAAGGCGCGCGCCAAGGAGCGCATCTTCTCCTTCCGCGACGAATTCGGCCAATGGGACCCGAAGGCCCAGCGTCCCGAACTCTGGGACCTGTACAACACGCGCGTGCATCCGGGCGAGA
>DASRXO010000561.1:0-7036 GCA_035654095.1 Telluria sp. | reverse complement strand
GATGACGATGGTCTTGCCATGGAAATTGCGGATGTAGGGAAGCGCCTCCGCCAGGATTTGCGCCTTGATCTGCGGGGAGACCGCGGTCAAGTCGCCGTGGGGGTCGGCGTTCAGATTGGGCAGGGCAGCGGTCATGGCGGGTCCGAAAAGAATTTGCGAGATTTTACAGCCAACAGGCTTAAGCCTGCTGGCATTATATGGCGATCTTGTTGTATTTTAAGTCCTGATCCGATAAGGTGCTGTGGCGCACCCAAACTTCCCCTTCGATATGACCGCGACCCTGACCTTGCACCGCCAACTGGAAGCCATGCGGCCTCAACTTGTACGTTTTGCACAGTTGCAGCTTCGGAATGAAGCGCTGGCCGAAGATGCGGTGCAGGACGCCCTGATCGCCGTGCTCGAAAAGCCCGAGCGCTTCAGCGGACAATCGACGCTGCGCACCTATGTTACCGGGATTTTGAAATTCAAGATTATCGACAACCTGCGCATCGCCACCCGCGAGCGCCAGATCGATTGCGACGACGACCAGTCCGAGGATGACGTGATCGACGCGCTGTTCATCGCCGACGGCCACACGCGCGACATGCCGCGGCCCTGGGGCAACCCGGACGATGCGCTCGAGCAGAAGGATTTTTTCCGCGTGCTCGAAGTGTGCCTCGAGAAGTTGCCGGCCAAGACCGCGCGCATTTTCATGATGCGCGAATGGCTGGAGCTCGACACCGACGAGATCTGTAAGGAATTGGCGATCACCACGTCTAATGCTTGGGTGCTGTTGTATCGCGCCCGGCTGCGCCTGCGCGAATGCCTGGACCTGAACTGGTTCGGCAAGCGCGCGGTCGAATAATGCATCCGCGCCGACTGGACCCATGAAAAAACACGACGAAGGCCTGAAGCCCACCTGCAGGGAAGTGCACCGGCTGGTATCGGAAGGCATGGACCGCGAGCTGTCGCTGGTGGAGCGCACGCGCATGCGCTTGCATTTGATCGTGTGCGGCGCCTGCACCCGTTTCAACGGCCAGATGGCGCTGCTGCGCCGGGCGATGCGCGAGCTGCCGCCGCCCGAGGTGCCGGGCGATACGCCGCCATGAGCGTGTGCAGCCGTTGCGGCGCCGAGTTCGGCTGCGCGATGGCCGACGGTGGCGCCGGCCCGTGCTGGTGCACCGAGTTGCCGGCGGTGGTGCCGCTGCCTGGCAGCGAGGGCGCCTGCTGGTGTCCCGCCTGCCTGAAACAGCACATCGCCGACCAGGCCGCGAAAGTTCCGCCCGCACGATTGAGCTAAGGCCAAGCGCCAAGCCGCCCCGCGCCTACAGTCTTCTCATACGAGGGGCACGTCATGGGCAATCTCTACGACACCGATATTGTGGCCTGGGCCTGGGAGCAGGCCTCCCTGCTGCGCAGCGGCCGCTTGTCCGCCATCGACGCCCTCAACATCGCCGAGGAGATCGAGGACGTGGCAAGGAACGAACAGCGTCAACTGGGTAGCCGCTTGGTGGTCTTGCTGTCCCATCTCCTGAAATGGCAGTACCAGCCCAGCCGCAGGGGCCACAGCTGGCAGCTGACGATCAAGGCCCAGCGCAAGGCCATCGCGCGCGCTTTGCGGCGCATGCCAAGCCTCAAACACTTCCTCCAGGACGAGGAATGGCTGGAGGAAGTCTGGGACGACGCGGTAAGCGCCGCGATGAATGAGACAGAACTCCGTTTTCCTTCGCAAAACCCCTGGACCTTGTCCCAGATAGTCGATCCCGACTTCTTCCCCGCCTGAACCGGCACCGAGCACGTCATGGACACGCTGTACGACACGGACTTCGCCGCATGGGCCTACGAGCAGGCTGAGCTGCTGCGCGCCGGCGACCTGGCCGTCATCGACGCTTGCAACATTGCCGAGGAGATCGAGGGCGTGGCGAGAAGCGAACAGCGGGAACTGGGCAGCAGGCTGGCCGTGTTACTGGCCCATCTCCTCAAGTGGTGGTTCCAGCCCGGCCGCAGGGGGAAAAGTTGGCGGCAAACGATCAAGACACAGCGCTATTCAATTACCCACGCGTTGCGCCGGATGCCCAGCCTTAAGCACTTTCTCAAGGACGAGGAGTGGCTGTCGACCGTTTGGGAGGATGCCCTCGACGCCGCGGTAAAGGAAACAAACCTTAGCTTCCCGTCACAAAATCCCTGGACCTTGTCGGAGGTGCTCGATCCCGACTTCTTCCCCGACTGAAGCTTAGCGCTTGGTGCGGAAGAAGCGCATCATCTCGCGGCTCGCATCCGGCCCCTTGCCGTCAGTGTAGCTGCCGTGCGCACTGCCGCCCGACCAGGCATGGCCGGCGCCGTGGATCAGCCACTGCTCGGCCTGCGGCGTGCCGTCCGCGCGGTGGTGCACGGTACGCGTGTAGGCGTAACCGTCCGGCACCTTGCCCGGTTCCACCACGCTGTCCCTGGCCGCGTGCCGCACGCCCTGCGCGATCAACTCGTCGCCATTGGCCGGGTGTACGGTCATATCTTTGTCGCCGTGAAAGACGATGATCGGAATCGCGCGTCCCGGCGCCGGCCGGCGGCCGAAATTGCCCTTCATCGCGGCCAGCGCCGACGGCAAATCGTGGGCCGACGCGAACGGCAGGCCCGAGTGCACGCCGACCGCGGCATACAGGTCCGGATACAGCGTGCCCATGATGGTGGCCATCGCCCCGCCCGCCGACAAGCCGGCCACGTAGACCTGGTTCTCGTCGACCGCGTGGCTGACCATCACCTTGCGCGTGATGCCCGCGATGATCGAGGGCTCGCCCTGGTCGCGCTGCTGGTCGGCCGCGCTGAACCAGTTCCAGCAGCGCCGCGCATTGGCCTGCTGCGACTGGGCCGGATACACGACCAGGCAGTGCAACTCCTCGGCCAGCACGTTCATCTGGGTGCCGCTCGCGAAATCGACCGGGTCCTGGGTGCAGCCGTGCAGCATCACCACCAGCGGCAGTGGACTGCCCGTGTAGCAGCTCGGCACGTACAGCTTGTAGCTGCGGGTGCCGGCCGCGTTGCTGTAGCTGCCGTCGACAAATTCGCCGGGCAACTGTTCGGCCGGCGGCGTCGCGCCCGGCATGACCGGCAATTCGAACGAGGGCATCTTGAACGCGCTGCGGCCGGCTTCCCCCATCCGGTCCAGTTCGGCGAGCATGTCCGGCATGATGTTGTTGAATGCCTCGGCCGCTTCCTGCGCCTGGGTTTTCGCGGCGGGCGCGGCGCCTGGCGGCGGATTGATGTCGCGCAGCGGCGGCGCGGCGTGTTTTGGCGCCGCTTGCCGGGGCGCCGCCGCGCCGTTCAGCGTACGCTGGATCGTGCTGGTGGCGGCCGCCGGGCCCTGGCCCAGCAGGATGCGAGTGGCGTTGCGCATTTGCGCAAGCAGTTTTTCATTGAATTTCATAGGCTTTCCCTATTCAAGCGCATCAAAGGATGCGGCCGGCCAGTGCCGTCTTGACCACGTTGCTCGCATGCAGCGCGCCAAGCACAAAAATCGATTCGATCGCCGCCAGGGCCAGCTCGGCCGTGACGTCGCTGGCGATGCTGGCCATGCCAAGCACCTGGATCTGCAGGCGTTCACCCGCGGCGAGCGCCGCTTCGAGGTCGGCGCGCGAGTAGTGGTGCATGCCCAGCACCAGGCTCTTGCGCGCGACGGTCTGGCGCACCACATCCGCATGGGTGTTAAGCTGATTGCGAATCGCGGTGCGGATCAGGTCCGTACGGTTCGCATAAAAGCCTTCATTCACCAGCAGGTCTATCTGGCCGAGATCGATCGGGCCGAGGTTAATCGTGATCTTTTCCGATTCGAAGGTCTTCGGTTTAAGTTCGCGTGCTTGCATAGTCTCCATTACCATCCTTGCGCCATCCCTACACCATCTGTATGGATGGTAGTGTACGCGTCTGCGCGCTGAGGTCAAGCGCGATTTCGTGCAATGCGGTAGGCTAGGCAAAATCACACTGGAGGTAGCGATGGCAAAAATTACAGGAATCGACCACGTGCAGGTTGCCATGCCGACCGGCAGCGAGCCGCAGGCGCGGGCGTTCTACAGCGGGGTGCTGGGCCTGCCCGAAAAGCCGAAGCCGGCCCATCTGGCGGTGCGCGGCGGCGCCTGGTTCCAGTGCGGCGCGGCTCAGCTCCACCTCGGTGGTGACAGCGTTTTCCTGGCCGCGAAGAAGGCGCATCCGGCGCTGATCGTGGAAGGGTTTGAAGAATTCACCGCCGCGCTGGCCGCGCAGGGCGTCGAGGTCACGCCGGACGAGGAAGTGGCCGGCCTGCGCCGCGCCACCATCCTCGACCCCTTCGGCAACCGGGTCGAGCTGATCGAGCAACGCGATTGAAGGCATAATGCCGGCATGAGTCCCGACCTGCAACCCGGCGTGCGCTTCGAGTGGCGCTACACCGTCCCGGCGCGCGCCACCGTGCCGCAGCTGTACCACGACACCGCCTTCTGCCGCGACATGCCCGAGGTACTGGCCACCGGCTACATGGTCGGCATGATGGAGCTGGCCTGCGTGCACGGCATGATGCCCTACCTGGACTGGCCGCGCGAACAGAGCCTCGGCACCATGGTCAGCTTCGTCCATTTCGCGCCCACGCCGCCCGGCATGACCCTGCAGGTGAAGGGCGAGGTGATCGAGGTCGAAGGCCGGCGCGTGCGCTTCCGGGTCGAAGCCTGGGACGACGTCGAGCGCATCTGCGAAGGTACCCACGAACGCACGCTGATCGACCCCGCGCGCTTCGCGGCCCGGCTGGCGCGGAAGAAGGCGCAGGCCGCCGCATGAACCCCGAACTGCACACCCCGGTGCCCTCGCCCTGCATCAGCCTGTGCGAGATGGCGCCCGACACCGGATTGTGCCGCGGCTGCCTGCGCACGATCGACGAGATCATCCACTGGGGCAGCGCGAACGACGACTACAAGCGCGCGGTCTGGGCCGAGATCCGGCGCCGCGAAGCCGCCATGGAATTCAAGTGAGCGCGCTGCCGCCGTCGATCCGCATCTTCGAGCGCGGCTGGCTGTCGTCCAACAACGTGCTGTTCATCGGCCGCGAGCACACCGCGCTGGTCGACAGCGGCTACCTGACCCATGCGCCGCAGACGCTGGCGCTGGTGCGCCGCGCGCTGGCCGGCCGCCCGCTCGACCTGCTGGTCAACACCCACCTGCATTCCGACCACTGCGGCGGCAACGCGGCGCTGCAGGCCGCCTACGCCTGCCGCACCGCGATCCCCGCGGCGGGAGCGGACAAGGTGCGCGCCTGGGACCAAGCTGCGCTCAGCTACCAGGCCACCGGCCAGCAATGCGCGCGCTTCGGCTTCGACGCCACCATCGCGCCCGGCGACGTGCTGGTGCTGGGCGACCTGCGCTGGCGCGCGCTGGCCGCGCCGGGCCACGATCCGCAATCGCTGATCTTCTTTTGCGAGCGGGAGGGCATCCTGATCTCGGCCGACGCCTTGTGGGAGAACGGCTTCGGCGTGATTTTCCCCGAGCTCGATGGCGAGTCCGGCTTCGAGGAAGTGCGCGCCACGCTGGCGCTGATTGGCGCGCTCGATGTGCGCCTCGTGATCCCCGGCCACGGCGCGCCGTTCACCGATGTCGAGGCGGCGCTGGCGCGTGCCGTGTCGCGCGTCGACTTCCTCGCCGCGGTGCCGCAGCGCAATGCCGAGAACGCGGTCAAGGTGCTGCTCAAATTCCTGCTGCTCGAGCGCCAGCGCATCCCGCTGGCGGACCTCGGCGCCCTGCTCGACGCGATCCCGGTGGTCGATGGCGCGCGCCGCCGCTTCCTGCACAAGCCCGCTGCCGAACTGGCCGAGTGGGCCGCCGCCGCGCTGGTGCGGGCGGGCGCCGCCCATCGCGAGGGCGGCATGCTGGTCAACCGCGATTTCTAGCGCCCGCATAGCTTCAGCACGGTCGTTCTTTTTTCGCTCTATAATGGCCTCTCCGATCAACTCCGCCGAGAGTCCCGCCATGGCGCTGCCTGCCGCCTTACAAAACCTGTCCCTTCCCGTGATCGGCTCGCCGATGTTCATCGCCAGCGGCCCGGCGCTGGTGGCGGCGCAATGCAAGGCCGGCATCGTCGGCGCCTTCCCCGCCTTGAACGCGCGCCCGGCCGCGCTGCTCGACACCTGGCTCACCGATTTGCAGCAAGAGCTGGACGACTACCGCGCCGCCCATCCCGGCGCCAGGGTCGGTCCGATCGCGGTGAACCAGATCGTGCACCAGTCGAACGACCGGCTCGCGCACGATGTCGAGATGTGCGTGCGCCACCAGGTCCCGATCATCATCTCCTCGCTGCGCGCGCCGCCGCGCGAGATGCTCGACGCGATCCACGGCTACGGCGGCATCGTGCTGCATGACGTGATCTCGATCCGTCATGCGCAGAAGGCGCTGGATGCCGGCGTCGACGGGCTGATCCTGGTGGCGGCCGGCGCCGGCGGCCACGCGGGCGCGCTGTCGCCGTTCGCGCTGGTGGGCGAGGTGCGCAAATTCTTCCAGGGGCCGGTTGCGCTGTCCGGATCGATCGCCACCGGCGACGGCATCCTTGCGGCGCAGGCGATGGGTGCCGACTTCGCCTACATGGGGTCGCGCTGGCTGGCGACGCGCGAATCGAACGTCACCGAGGGCTACCGCGAAGCGATCATCGAATCGTCGGCGGCCGATGTGGTGTACACCAACCTGTTCACCGGCGTGCACGGGAACTACCTGAAGAAGTCGATCGTCAACGCCGGCCTCGATCCGGAGGCGCTGCCGGAATCGGACAAGAGCAAGATGAGCTTCGGCTCGGGCAGCGCCAAGGCCTGGCGCGACATCTGGGGCGCGGGCCAGGGCGTGGGCATGATGGACGACGTGCCGACCGTAGCCGAGATGGTCGAGCGCCTGAAAGCCGAATACGCCGCCGCCCGCGCGCGCCTCGCCTTGTAACGGCAAAACCGGGGTCAGTGCCGACATTCGGACACATTAAATAGGGTCAGAGTCGAATTAATTCATGAATCTCGAATTAATTCGACTCTGACCCTATTTAATGTGTCCGAATGTCGGCACTG
>DASRXO010000560.1:0-3788 GCA_035654095.1 Telluria sp. | reverse complement strand
CGCCGGGAGCCGCGGCATCGTTCCAGAAGCCGTCGGTGGTGATGAAGGTAAAGTTCTGCTGGCAAGGGAACTGCACCACGCCATTGGTGGTATTGGCATACATCTGGCCGACCGCGTGCAGCGCCTTGCGCATCGGCGTCGATCCGGACACCGACATCGCGTACAGCGCGCTGTACCAGGTGGCGCGCGGCGTGCCGGAAAATGGCTGGGGCAAGTAATTCATGGTGCCGCCGTTACCGGCCACCGACAGCGCGACGATGCCCACCTTGTAGTTCGAGGTCAGCGGCTGGAACGCCTGTCCGACCGAAGTCTTCATCATCTGCATGCGCGTCTTGTAGTAGCCGTACCAATTGGCGAAGTTGGTCATCTCCTCGATATAGGTACAGCTGGCACCGGCGCAATCGATGCGGTTCGGGCTCCTCGGATAGCTGTTGCGGGTGGACACGATATCGACCCGCACGAACACCGCGTTGCCGGCGCCCAGCGGGGTGGCGGTCACCGGAATGCCATCGGTCACCGCCGCCGTGGGGGTGGTGGCGGCGGCGGTGGAAAACACGATGCTGCCGTTCTTGTTGGAGCCGCCGGCGCCGGCGTTCGAACTCAACGAGCCCACGCCGATGGTCTTGCCGGCGGCGTTGGCCGCGCTGTTGAAGATACATACCGCGGCGCTGCCGGCATTCAGGCAGGCAGTCACCGGGCTGGTCCCGCCGCCGACTGACGCCGTGATACCGCTGACCCCGGTCGCGTTGATCTTGGCGGCGATGGCCGCGGCCACCGTGGCCGCGCCCTGGCTCGTACCGAAAGTGAGCGTGGTGGCCGACACCGGCGAGGCGGGGAACAGCGAGGTGCCGCCCAAGTTCAATGCGCTCAAGACCGGACCGGTCTGGCTCGAGGTGGTGCCCGCGACCCCAAGGATCGCGGTCGAAGGCTGGGCCGCCAGGACGATGCCGACCGGTGCGTTCACCGTCACTGCCCAGCCGGCGCGGGTGTTGTCCGCCAGCACCGAGCAGACCGAAGTCGACTTGCCGCTGCTGCCGGTGGCGCAGTCGATCGGGATCACCGCCACCATGTTCGTGCTGCCCAGGGTGATGCCGTAGCTCAGCGCGCAATCGGGGACCGTGGAACCCGACACCGGGGTCTTGACACAGGCTGTGTACTGATTCGTCAAGCCGCTCTTGGCAATGATCGAGCTCGCCAGCGCATCGGCCGCGGCGGCCTGCTTGGTGAGCGTGTTGGTGCCCGCCGGCGCGGTGACCGCGCCGTTCGTGATCACGACCGGCCCGCCCGGCTCGGTGACCGACACGCTGTTGATGCTGATCGAGTTGGGGGTGGTCGAGGCGCCGATGGTGATGGTGCCGTAGGCCGCGACCAGGCCGCCGTTCGGATTCGAGTAGCGCGGGTATTTGAAGCTGGGCGTATATTTCGCCTGGCAGGTACCCAGGTTGGAGGAATTACACCAGCGCACGCGCGCCGGGAACGGGTAGCCGGCAGGGGCCGGCGCGCCCACCGCCGTGCCCTGGCAATTGGTCAGGTTCGCATCGGCGCAGTATTCGGCGACGTTGATCGTGTAGTAGTAGGGATTGGAAAAAATCCTGTTGGGCTGGGTGAACGTCGCGTTGGGATAGGTGTAGGTCGCGGAATTGAATGCGCAGCTGGAGCTATTGCTCGGATTACACCATTTGTAATCCGGAAAACCGCTGACCAGGTTCGAGCTGGTGACGGTCGTGCTGCTGCTTGCCGTGCTGGTGAGGTCGTTGTAATTGATGCCGAAGCCATCGGTGGTCACCGAGCCCCAACTGCTGGTGTTGGCCGAGGTCAGGCTCAGATATGAGCTGCCGTCGGCCTTGACCGGCGGCCGGTAGTAGACGTTGGGATTGTAGTACTGCTTGTTGAAATCGGGGCTGCTGAACGGCGGGTAACCGATCCTGCAAGAGGTCTGTCCGCTCGCCATGGTCGCGCCGGTGCGGCAGGTGGTGCTGTCGTCGATGTAGTCGGGCGTGAAGTTCCAGGCCATCGATCCGGAATTGTCGAACAACAGCATCAGGTTCGGCTTGATGGTGCCCGAACCGGAGATGTTCAGCAGCGGCACCTGCGCAATATTGGTGGTGGCCGCCGGGGCGCTGCCGCCCAGCAGCGCCAGCAGCGCCAGCGCGAGTATGGAGATCGTGGTTTTCATGCGTGTTCCCATTATTGAATGCTGCGTCGTGCGGCCGCCTCAGGCGCCGATCATCACCACCAGCTGGTTGACCACATTCCCGCCGCGCGGACCGAAGATGCGCGCGGTAATCACGTAGTGCAATTGGGGCGTGGTGGCGTAGCCCGAGGCGTCCGAGGCCAGGCTGTCGCCGACCGCCACCGAATTGTTCAGGGTCGAGGTATTCGCCGTGGTCTGCACGCAGGTGTTGGCGGGCGGGCCGATCGCGTCGTAACTGCCGGGCAGCGCACACATCCGGTGCACCACGTACTCGACGGTGAAGTGGTTGACGTTGTCGTCGATCGTGTGCGAACCGACCCAGAACCCGCTGTCGCTCGTGGTCTGGGTGGTGTCCAGCGTGGCCTGGTAACCATGGGGGACGTCGTTATTTTGCAGCGCGGCCTTGTTGGTGGCCGCGGTCTGGCTCAGCCACTGAAAACCGGTCAGCAGGCCGAGGTCGGCCGCCTTGCTGAGCGAGGCCTCGTAGGCCAGGTTGGAGGTGGTCAGGGTGGTCGAATTGGTCGACTTGATCAGGTAGATGCTGCCGGCCAGCATGACCAGCAAGATGATCAGCATGACCGGCAGGGCGATGCCGCGCTGGCGGCGAACGGACGCATGCATATCAAGGCCTCCAGCTGGCGTTACGCAAGGGAACGATGGTCTCGAAGACCCGGTAGCGGTAGCACTTCCAGCTGATCGGGTCGCCCGCCACCGTCACGTCGACCGTCATCGGCACCGCTGCCACGTTGCTGGGCGAGGCGGTGGCGAACACGGTCGGCAAGACGGTGGTCGCGCTGCAGGCACCGCTGGCGTCCGGCTTTTCCGGCGCCTTGCTGCGCGCCACCACCGCGATCCGGATCGCGGCGATGCGCTGGTAGTCGCCGGCGCTGCCGGCCGTCCCGTCGCTGTCGGCGTCGATCATGGTGGGGGACCACTGCGCGACCTGGTTGCCGCCCTGCGGCTGGAAGCCGGTGCCGACGCGCGTATCGAAGCCGTACTGGGCCTTGATCGAGACCACGTTGTCGATCACGGTCGACGGTGCGGCGCCGGCGCCAGCCAGGTCGGTGGCGCGCAGTTGCAGGAAACCGTCGGCCACCGACCAGCTGTGGAAGGACAGCTTGTCGTACTGGCCAAGATTGAACAGGCGCGTCTTGCCGCCCGAGAAGGTCGCGCCCAGCGCGCCGGTGTTGAAGCGGTTGTGGCCGCCAGCGGCCACCAACAAGGACTGCTGGCCCGGAGACGCGGGCGACACGACCGCAGAGATCTGCGCCAGCGCGCAATTGCCGCCCAGGGTTTCCGGCGCCACCACGATCACGTCGTCCTGCGAAAAGCCGTAAGGTATGCGGTCGACGTTGATCAGGGTGCCGCCGGTGTAATCGGAGGTGACGCGCAAAGTGCCTGTGCCGCTCATCGAACTGCCTGCGTACAGGGTGATGCGGTCGGGCGCGGTACCGTTCGATTCGATGATGGCCGCGCCCAGCGGCGTGATAGGGGCGCCGGCGCGGGTGGCCGGCGCCAGCGCATAGCCTTGGGTATCGGCGAACACGGTGTTGCAGCCGGCCAGCAGCGGATCGTTCAGGCCGTAACCGGACTG
>DASRXO010000559.1:0-2017 GCA_035654095.1 Telluria sp. | reverse complement strand
GGGCCGGTCCATGGCCGAGTGGTCGATTGTTACGCATGGATACCCAATTGGGCAAAGAGCGAGGCGTTGCGGGCGGCCTGCTGGGCAAACCGGCTGCGGGTCGCTCTGACAATCGCGCTCATCTCGGACAAGGCGACGTTGAACTCTTCGTTGATGATAGCATACTCGAACTCGGGAGCGTGAGCGATCTCGCCGCCGGCGGCCAGCAGGCGCCGCGCGATGATGTGCGGTTCGTCCTGGCCGCGTTTGTTGAGGCGCTCTTCCAGCGCGGCGATCGAGGGCGGCAAAATGAAGATGCCGGCCGCGCGCGGGAACTGCTGCTTGACCTGGCGCGCGCCCTGCCAGTCGATCTCGAGCAGGATGTCGATGCCGGTCTTCATTTCCTGCTCGACCATCGGGCGCGAGGTGCCGTAGTAATTGCCGTGCACTTCGGCCCATTCGAGGAACTCGCCGCGGCCGGCGCGCGCCACGAAGTCCTCGGCGCTCGTGAAGTAGTATTCGCGACCGTCCTGCTCGCCCGGACGCGGCGCGCGCGTGGTGGTCGAGATCGACAGCTTGATGCCGGGCTCCTGCGCCAGCAGGGCATTGACCAGCGTCGATTTGCCGGCGCCGGACGGCGCCGCGACGACGAACAGGCTGCCCGAAAAGCCGGTGGGGTTTGACATGGTGTCCTCTAGAAATAGTTCATGCTCCGGATTCTACCAAACCGCCAGCCCGGCGGTCAGAACTTGGCATGCAGGCAGTTTACCGCGGTGCGACGGCGGGGCGCGCGCTCGTTCGTGTTAAACTAGTCAGGTAACTAGTCTAAGGAGCCGCTCATGAAGACCTGGCCAGTACAGGACGCCAAGGCGCGTTTTAGTGAATTTCTTGATGCCTGTCTGTCGGACGGCCCGCAAATGGTCACCAGGCGCGGCGTCGAAGCGGCGGTGTTGGTGCCGGCGGCCGAATGGCGGCGATGGCAGGCCGCCGCCAAACCCTCGCTGAAGGAACTGCTGCTGTCAGACACGGCACGTACCGAAGACCTGGTGCCGCCACGGGGCGTGGCGCGGCGCCGGCGTGCCGTGCCACTGCGATAGGCGAACGCATGTATCTGCTGGACACGAACGTCATTTCCGACTTGCGCCGGCCGCGTCCGCATGGTGGGGTCGTCGCCTGGCTCCGGTCGGTGGCCGACAGCGAATTGTATTTGTCGGCGGTAACGCTGGGCGAGATCCAGGCCGGTATCGAACTGACCCGCGATCAGGATGGCGCCAAGGCAGCCGAGATCGAACAGTGGGCAGATGTGGTTTCGGCGTCCTACAATGTGCTGCCGATGGATGCCGAGACCTTCCGGCTCTGGGCGCGCCTCATGCATGGACGTTCCGACACACTGTATGAGGACGCGATGATTGCCGCGACCGCAAAACGCCACAAGCTGATGGTGGTAACGCGCAACGTCAGCGACTTTGCGCACTTCGGCGTCGACCTGTTCAATCCGTTCGAGCCGCATGTAGCTTGACGGAAGCGCCAGCCTTACTCCAGATTCTGCACTTGCTCGCGCATCTGCTCGATCAGCAGCTTGAGTTCCATCGAGGCGTCGGCCAGTTCCTTGACCGAGGCCTTGGCGCCGAGGGTGTTGGCTTCGCGGTTGAGCTCCTGCATCATGAAGTCGAGGCGCTTGCCGACCTGGCCGCCTTTTTTCAGGATGTGGCGGGTCTCGGTCAGGTGCGCGGTCAGGCGCGACAGCTCTTCCGAGACGTCGATCCGGATGCCGTACAAGGTCACTTCCTGGCGGATCCGTTCGAAGGCTTCCTGGCGGGTCAGGGTGGACGGCGTGCCGTGGCCGGCCAGGCCGAGCGCGTCCTGCATGCGCTCGATGGCTTTTTGCTGGAACTGGGCAATGACTTGCGGAATCAGCGGCGTGATGCGCTTGACGATCACGTCCATCGCGTCGATCCGCGCCAGCAGCATCGCCTCGAGCGCCGCGCCTTCGCGCCTGCGGCTCTCGACGAAGGCGGCCAACGTGGTGGCGGTCAGC
>DASRXO010000558.1:0-3459 GCA_035654095.1 Telluria sp. | reverse complement strand
ACGCCGAGAAGATCAAGGGCGACGGCGACGCCAAGGCCTCGCAGATTTATGCCCAGGCGTTCGGCAAGAACCCCGAGTTCTACCGCTTCTACCGCTCGCTCGAAGCCTACCGCGCGACCTTCAAGAACCATGGCGACGTGATGGTGCTGGACTCGAACTCGGAATTCTTCAAGTACTTCCGCAGCCCCGGCGCCGGCAGTGCCGGCCCGGCCGCGCCGCCAGCCAGGAAATAAGCGTCCCGGTTCGACAACGCCGCCCCCGCCGGGGCGGCGTCATTTCCTCCCTCCCTGAACCCGTTTTCGGGTAAAATCGATGGTTCGGCGCCACATTTCAGTGCGCCTGACGCGCCTCTTGTTGCCTGTTTTTTAATAAACCCCCGTTACCGCTTTTGCCCATGCCGAATTGGCTCCTGCCCGAGAACATTGCTGACGTGCTGCCGTCCGAAGCGCGCAAGATCGAAGAGCTGCGTCGTCAGATGCTCGACAACTTCCGCCTGTACGGCTACGAGCTGGTGATGCCGCCATTGCTCGAGTATGTCGATTCGCTGCTGACCGGCGCCGGCCAGGACACCGACCTGCGCACCTTCAAGCTGGTCGACCAGATCTCGGGCCGCATGCTCGGCCTGCGTGCCGACATGACGATCCAGGTCGCACGCATCGACGCCCACCTGCTCAATCGCGACTCGGTGACCCGCCTGTGCTACGCCGGCAGCGTGCTGCACACCCGTCCGTCGGGCCTGCACGCAACCCGCGAGCCGCTGCAGATCGGCGCCGAGATCTACGGCCACGCCGGCCTCGAAGCGGACGCCGAGATCCAGGAACTGGCGCTGGCCTCGCTGGCGCTGGCCGGCTTCCCCGACGTGCGGCTCGACCTGTCGCACGCCGGCGTGCTGCGCGCGATCGTCGCCGACGACGCCGCGGCCTGCAAGGACGAGGCCGCGCTGTACGCGCTGCTGCGCGCCAAGGACAGCCCCGGCCTCGAAGCGCTGACGGTATCGTACGCGCCGGTCACGCGCGCCGCGCTGCTGGCGCTGCCCAATCTGTACGGCGACGTCGATGTGCTGGGCCGCGCGCGCGACCTGCTGCCGCCTTTGCCCGGCATCGCCAAGGCGCTGGCCGAACTGGCCGCGCTGGCCGGCTCCGCGCTGGGCCGCGCCGAAGTGGCGATCGATCTGGCCGACCTGCGCGGCTACCAGTACGAAAGCGGGGCGATGTTCTCGCTGTACGTGCCTGGCCTGCCGAACGCCGTGGTGCGCGGCGGCCGTTACGACCATGTGGGCGAAGCCTTCGGACGGGCGCGTCCCGCCACCGGCTTCTCGCTCGACTTGCGCGAACTGGCACGGCTGCTGCCGAGCGCCGAGCGCAAACATTCGATCCGCGCGCCGTGGGGCAACGCTCCCGAGCTGCGCGAAAAAATCGCTCACCTGCGCAAGGCGGGAGAGGTGGTGATCCAGAGTCTGCCGGGTCACGACAATGAGCAGGACGAGTTCGAGTGCGACCGCGTACTCGTCCTCGAAGATAGCAACTGGATTCTCAAAAACTTAGGCTAAGTGTGATGTCAAAGAAAAACGTGGCAAAGAACGTGGTCGTCATCGGCACCCAATGGGGCGATGAAGGCAAGGGCAAAATCGTCGACTGGCTGACCGACCACGCGCAAGGCGTGGTGCGCTTCCAGGGCGGCCATAATGCGGGCCATACGCTGGTCATCGGCGGCCAGAAGACCGCGCTCCAGCTGATCCCGTCCGGTATCATGCGTCCCGGCGTGGCCTGCTACATCGGCAACGGCGTGGTGGTCTCGGTGCCGGACGTGATGCGCGAGATCGACAAGCTGAACGCGATCGGCGTCGAAGTCGTGTCGCGCCTGAAGATCTCCGAGGCCTGCCCGGCGATCCTGCCCTACCACGTGGCGATCGACGTCGCGCGCGAAGCGGCCCGCGGCGACGCCAAGATCGGCACCACCGGCAAGGGCATCGGCCCGACCTACGAAGACAAGGTGGCGCGGCGCGCGATTCGCATCGCCGACATGCTCAACGAGCAGCGCTTCGCCGAGAAGCTCAAAGAGAATCTCGACTACCACAACTTCGTGCTGACCAATTACCTGAAGGCGCCGGCGGTCGATTTCCAGAAGACCTTCGACGACGCGATGGCCCTGGTGCCGCGCCTCAAACCGATGGTGGGCGACGTCTCGTCGGCGCTGTACGCCGCCTACAAGGCCGGCGGCAACCTGCTGTTCGAAGGCGCGCAAGGCTCGCTGCTCGACGTCGACCACGGCACCTATCCGTACGTGACCTCGTCCAACTGCGTGGCCGGCAATGCCGCCGCCGGTTCCGGCGTGGGTCCCAACATGCTGCACTACATCCTCGGCATCACCAAGGCCTACACCACGCGCGTGGGCTCGGGCCCGTTCCCGTCGGAGCTCGCGACCGATGCCGGCGTCGGCCACCACCTGTCGTCGGTCGGCCATGAATTCGGCACCGTGACCGGCCGTGCGCGCCGCTGCGGCTGGTTCGACGCCGCGCTGCTGCGCCGCTCGGTCCAGATCAACGGCGTGTCGGGCATGTGCCTGACCAAGCTCGATGTGATGGATGGCCTGGAGTCGATCAAGCTGTGCACCGGCTACAAGCTCGATGGCCGCGACCTCGACATCTTCCCGGTGGGCGCCGAAGACGCCGGCCGCTGCGAGCCGGTGTACGAAGAGATGCCGGGCTGGAAAGAGAGCACCGTGGGCGCCAAGTCGCTGGCCGAACTGCCTGCTGCGGCGCGCGCCTACATCAAGCGTATCGAGGAACTGGTGGGAGTGCCGATCGATATGGTGTCGACCGGTCCGGAGCGCGACGAGACCATCGTGCTGCGTCACCCCTTCGAATAAAACAAAATAAAACAAATAAGGAGCATCCATGACCACGCCCCCATCGACCGACAAGGACCTCTGGGTATCCTGGGACGAGTACCATCGCCTGATCGAGCGCCTCGCGCTCAAGGTCTATGAATCGGGCTGGAAGTTCGACCAGGTGCTGTGCCTCGCGCGCGGCGGCGTGCGGCCGGGCGACGTGTTCTCGCGCATCTTCGACGTGCCGCTGGCGATCCTGTCGACCAGCTCCTACCGCGAAGAAGCGGGCACGGTGCGCGGCGACCTCGATATCGCCAAGTACATGACCATGACCAAGGGCCCGCTGGCCGGCAAGATCCTGCTGGTCGACGACCTGGCCGATTCCGGCGTCACGCTCGACAAGGTGACCAAGCACCTGAGCGAGAACTTCAGCGGCGTGACCGAAGTGAAATCGGCGGTGATCTGGGTGAAGGGCACCTCGTCGATCCGTCCCGACTACTTCCTCGAGGACCTGCCGCACAACCCGTGGATCCACCAGCCGTTCGAAGACTACGACGGCCTGCGCCCGCATCAGCTGGCGGCGTGGATGAAGAAATTCGACAAATGATCATCGGGGCCGCGGCCCCGATT
>DASRXO010000557.1:0-3624 GCA_035654095.1 Telluria sp. | reverse complement strand
GTCGGGTCGCTCAATAGGCCGCTGTACCCGATGGCGCCTGCATAGGCGAGCCAAACGAGCAGCCCGGCCAGCCCCGTCAACGCGGCACGCCGCGGCAAACGGCGCATGAGCGTTGCCGCCACCACAGTCCCAATCAGCGCCACGTACGCCAGAAACACGGGCCCCAGTGCTCCCGCGCTCATGGCAGTCTCATTCGCAAACAAGGCGGGCAGTGACGGCCGATTTTTCCGGTCGCACCGGTAACGAGGACGCGCGGGTGTTGCATGGAACTCTCCTTGGAGGGCTGGCGGATCAGGCCAATGACTCGCCATCCCGATTTATGATACTATTGAGTACAGTAATTGTAGCAGTATATGCTGTACTGTCAAGTACACTTAATCGAAAATGAAAAAGCCGCCTGCCCACCAGACGTATCCCACTGAAGCCGCGCCCGGCAACGCGCCGCGAGGACGCCCGAAAGATCCCGAGCGCATGCGAAGGATTTTGGAAGCCGCGGGACGCCACTTCTATGAACATGGCTTCGAACGCGCTAGCCTGGACGCGATTGCCAAGGATGCCGGCGTATCCAAGATGACGGTCTACAGCCACTTCGCTTCCAAGGAACTGTTATTCGAGGCAGTGATCGGCGTGCGGACCGAGCGGGTCGTCGGCGAGCTCCCGGGCACGCAGGCGCTCGACCCGCGACACCCCAGGAAGGCGCTCACTGTCGTCGGGATGCAGTTCCTGGCATTGATGCGCAGCGAGGAGGTGCTGGGTCAGTTCCGCGCCCTCTATGCTGCTGCGGGCGCACAGCCCGATGCCTGCCGTGGTTTCTACCGCCAAGGCGCGGAACGGCTGATCAATGAACTCGCCGCGTACCTGGTGTGCGCGCACAACGCCGGCACGATGAAGGTGCCGCGGACGCGACAGGCGGCCGACCTTTTTCTGGCCATGTTCATGGGCGATGGGCACATTCGTGGCATGTTGAAGCTGGAACAGCCCGGGCCCCTGGAAGACAAAGCCTTGCTGCGTGAGGCGGTGCGGGTTTTTTTGGCTGCGTATGGCACGTAAACGCTTGGCCCATCCCGAGAATATGAGCCTCCACGTTATTTTCTTGACGAAGAGATTGTTCTGTCAAAATAGACCTTCTTGTCTTGGCGAGAAATCCAGGATGACTATGTTGAATACAGGGCGTCGCTTGAACCACGGTCGCTGGTCCAAGTCTCAGAATTCCTCGCGTCTGAAAATGTCGATACTCATCCGGAAGCATCTATACAGGTTGCGTGAGAGAAGTGTCGGCAGGGTGGATGGACTCTGTGTTAGCGTCAGCGCTTTGCTGGCGGCTGCTTTACCGCGTCATAGAAGTAGCCTTGCCAAAACACTACAATCTTTCCTTTACTGTTTAGAAACGCTTCGGTGCAGTCAAGGTCTATTACCGTGATGGTGTCGGGTAATCCAAGATGGCCGACCCGAGCGTGATAGCCCTCACGCATGTACTGCGCTGCGTCCTCGCGGTGGCGTGTCAACTCCGGTGCACGGCAGGGCTCTCCGTTGAACATGACGCTGTCGCGCCGCACGACCATGGTTTTGCCGACCAGCGCCGCAGCTTGCTTGTCAGTCAGTGAGGCTACGTCAGCTGAGTCGAGGACTTTGACTAGCGTCCAGGTACCGAGAATGTCGGCGTCATTTTCGGGCTGCTTCGCCTGTGCCGAAGGAGCGACCAATGCAAGTACGGCGGTCACGGTCAGCAGACGCCTCGAGGTGCGTAAAAAAGACATTTTTCGGCTCCTTCACTTATTTTTTAGCCACTGCGGCCGCTTTTGCCGCTGCTTGGAACGGAGCGCTCTCTTCTGCTCGACGTGAAATCAGACCCCGCGCCAGCACTTTTTTGCCGTTCACGTGCGTCGATGTCAGCGTTCGAATTTCGGCGGCGGCTTCAGCCGGGCGCCCGGTGTCAACAAGCGTATATACGTTTCGAGAGCCGCGCGCGCCGGCGTTAAAAGTCAGGCTCACCAGTGCGTCGAATTGGTCTTGGGGCAGCTTCTGCTTGCGGACCCGGCGTACGACGCCGGCTTCAGCTTCGGCCACTCTGCGCGAAAACTCAGACTCTACCGCAGCCGCGCTGACCGGTCTCGCTAACTCTTCTTCAGTGCAGACGCCTTTGTGAGCGAGGATGCCAGGCCCCCAAGTGCAGTTTCCCTTGCCTGGGCCCATGTCGTCATAGTAATTGAACACATCCCTCTCGCGCCGACGCATCCGAGCCAGTGCTTCAGGGCTCATTTTCATCCCAGCATTTACAGAGGGCGTGGCGGTTGCATGTGCATGTTTAGTCATCGGCGTCTCCCGGTCCGCGCGTCAAGACTGCCAATTTAAACCGAGCCCCTCGCCAATTCGTTGCGACCCAACAAGCAGGCCCATCAAAAGAGTCCGAATAATGGCCGCTGACGGACGCGGGTCCGAATAACGCTCGGAGAGGAGTCTACATGGCCATCGATGTCTATTTGCAAATTGACGGAATCAAGGGCGAGTCCCAGGACTCGGCGCATCAAGGTTGGATTGAGTGCACGGAGGTGCACTGGTCAATCGTGCAGCCGCGTAGCGCGACCGCGTCGACGGCCGGGGGGCACACTGCGGAGCGGGCGGAACTTAAAGACGTCGTCTTCGAGAAGATTACCGACCTAGCGTCGCCGATACTGCTGCAGACCTGCGCAATGGGCAAGACCATCCCCAGGGCCAAATTCGAATTCATGCGCGCTGACGGCGATGGCAAGCCCATTAAGTACTTCGAGATACAACTCGAGAACGTGCTGATTAGCGGCGTGGCACCTTCGCTCATCGCCGGCACTATGCTCAGCGAGCACGTTAGCCTGAAGTACTCGAAAATCAAATGGACATACACTCAGCAGAACATCGCCGGCGGCGTCAGGGGTAACACGTCCGGCGGCTGGGACTTGGCAGCGAACAAGATTGCAGCATAGCGCCGGCATACCTGCGTCGAGCATCCCGGCAAAAAAGATGAGTTCAACCCATAAAGAAACCTAAATCAGTCCTTGTCCCTAATCGAGGACCCGGTAGTACGCTCGGAAGTACTTTCCCTTCTCGAAGAGCGAGACCACCTTCGAATCAAGTTACGCCTGGTTGACGCTGCAACTGATGCGCTGAAATTGGAAATTGCGGGCCGATTCAGGTTGGATTGAGTGCACCGAGGTGCACTGGTCAATCGTGCAGCCGCGAGGTTATGCAGCCTCACAAAGGCGGTAAGCAAGCGGGCCACGTTGCCGGGTATGACGGTGAGCAATGGGTTTCCGATTTCGTCCAGCGCGATTTTTGGGCTGGCCCTGATTACCGAAAGGAGAAGCCTAAATATGTCGTCTACCGTTATTAAGGGGCTGGCCCTCGGCGCGCTGTTCGCAGTCTGCACGACAGCCGCAGCCGCAAGCAGTGACAAGCTGCCGCGTTTTCTGTCCGTCCCGGCATTGGGTCTGCGCGTTCCGCTCGACCGGTTCAACCTCGACTTATTCCCCGACGACCTGCGCGCTACCTGCGGCCAGATTGCGGACAACGAGCAATCCACAGGCCGTATGTAGATTTTCGGACGAGCAAAGGATGCCGCGTAAACGTATTTCATTTTGACAGGGTATTTCA
>DASRXO010000556.1:0-3094 GCA_035654095.1 Telluria sp. | reverse complement strand
CAAGTGGTGTACGGCGTGGTCGGCCTGAAAACCCATGCCAAGGTGGCGCTGGTGATCCGGCGCGAAGAAGCCGAGCCGAACGGCGCGCCCGGCGGCCTGCAGTTCTACGCCCACCTCGGCACCGGCAACTACCACCTGACCACCACCAAGCTGTACACCGACTTCGGCCTGCTCACCGCGCACCAGCAGATCGGGCGCGAAGTCAACGAAGTGTTCATCCACCTGACCAGCCTGACCAAGCCGCACAAGCTCGAACACCTGTGGCTGGCGCCGTTCGCGCTGCAAAATGAAATCATCAAGGCGATCCGCAACGAGGCCAAGCTGGCGCGCGCCGGCCGCCCTGCCCGCATCATCGTCAAGGTCAATGCGCTGGTCGACGAATCGGTGATCCGCGCGCTGTACGCGGCCTCGCACGACGGCGTCACGATCGACCTGATCGTGCGCGGCGCCTGCACCCTGAAGCCGGGCGTGCCGGGGCTGTCGGAAAACATCCGGGTGCGCTCGATCATCGGCCGCTTCCTCGAGCACAGCCGCATCTATTATTTCCGCAACGATCTGGCGCACGACGTCTACCTGGCCAGCGCCGACTGGATGAGCCGCAACCTGTTCCGCCGCATCGAAGTCGCGTTCCCGGTGCTGGACAAGGCGCTCAAGCGGCGCGTCATCAGCGAAGGATTGAACCCTTACCTCAAAGATAACTCGAATGCCTGGGAGCTCGAGCCGGACGGCCGCTACCAGCGCCGCAAGCCGCGCGGCAAGCAGACCGCATTCTCGGCCCAGCGCTACCTGATGGCCCTGTTGGGAACGCCGGCATCGGAGACAAACGAGTAAGCTAGGCCTAACCTTAGACCCGCGTACGGGAGGACAACATGGATTTGATCTTATGGCGTCATGCGGAAGCCGAAGAGGGCGAGCCCGACCTCGAGCGCGCCCTCACCCCCAAGGGCCAGAAACAGGCGCGGCGCATGGCCGACTGGCTGACCTCGCAACTGCCGGAAAGCTGCAGGATCCTGGTCAGCCCGGCCACCCGCGCACTGCAGACGGCCGAGCCGCTGGGGCGCAAGTTCAAGATCCAGACCGAACTGGCGCCGGGCGCCGCGCCGGAAGACGTGCTGCGCGCCGCCAACTGGCCGCACGCGAAGGAAGCGGTGATGGTGGTCGGCCACCAGCCGACCCTGGGCCAGGTCGCCGCGCTGCTGATGAGCGGCCAGCCGGGCTACTGGAACATCAAGAAGGCCGGGGTCTGGTGGTTCGTCCAGCGCGAGCCGGCCGAGGCCGAGAGTCTGACGCTGAAAGCGGTGATGGGGCCGGACTTGATTGTGAAATGAGCTAAGGCGATCCTTGCAAAGCCTCTGCCATCTGCTAAAGTTTAGATGTATCAACTCTAGGGAGGAATCGCTGAACGGCGATTCGAGATCATGTTAAGCATGCTCGTCATTGCCATCTTGGGAGGCATGGTCGGCTTGGTGATCTACGAACTGGTGGAAGAAGTTCGAGGTGGCTCGCACGACCTGCATGATCGCTATCACGAATAGCGAACGGCCCGGCGACGGGTCCTATGACAAAGCGGCAAGGCCCCGACAGGTGCTTGCCGCTTTCGCGTTTACATCGTCATTCACGAAAGCGCTCGTCATTCCCGCAATCCCTCGTCATTCCCGCAATCCCTCGTCATTCCCGCGCAGGCGGGAATCGATACTGAGCATGGGGGGAATCCAGGCGGGGCATGGATTCCCGCTTGCGCGAGGACGACCAGTCACATGCCCGTTTTGAACCTGGTGTAGGTGCGGGTCACGATGCGGCGGATATCGGGCGGCAGCGCTTCCGGCGCGACCATCTTGTTCAGGTCTTCGGGCGGCAGGAACACGGTCTTGTTGTCGGCGATGTCCTTGCGCACGAACTTCAGGCTGGCGGTGTTGGGGTTGGCGTAGAACACCTTGTTGGTCAGGCTCGCATGGACCGGGCCGCGCAGGATGTAGTTGATGAACAGCTGGGCGTTGTTCGGATGCGGCGCGTCGGCCGGGATCGCCATGGTATCGAACACCAGGGCCGCGCCGGTCTTCGGCACCAGGGCCTGGATCTTGTTGCCGTTCCTGGCGTCGAGCGCGCGCTGGCGCGCGATGTTGATGTCGCCCGACCAGCCGAAGGCCACGCACAGCGCGCCGTTGGCCAGGTCGTTGATATAGCCGGACGAGCTGAACAAGGTCACGCTGGGGCGCACTGCCTGCAGCATCCTGGCCGCGTCGGCGTAGTCGGCGGCGTTCTTCGAATAGGCCGGCTTGCCGAGGTAGATCAGGGCCGCGGGCAGCACTTCGGACGGCGAATCGAGGAAGGACACGCCGCAGGACTTCAGCTTGGCCACGTACTTGGGATTGAAGATCAGCTCCCAGGCGTTGTCCGGCATCGGCATGGTGCCCAGCGCGGCCTTGACCTTGTCGACATTGATGCCGACCGTGGTGTAGCCCCACAGCCAGTCGACCAGGTGTTCATTGTTCGGATCGAGCTTGGCCAGCTTGGCCTGGATCGCCGGGTCGAGGTTGCCGAGGTTGGAGAGCTTGGACTTGTCGAGTTTGCGCAGCAGGTTCGCGTCCATCTGCAGGCGCGCCCATTGCGCGGTGGGAACCACGATGTCGTAGCCCGACTTGCCGGCCACCAGTTTCGAGTGGAGGATTTCGTTGTTGTCGAAGACGTCGTAGCGGACCTTGATGCCGGTCTCTTTCTCGAAATTCTTGATGGTGTCGTCGGCGATGTAGTCGGACCAGTTATAAATATTCAGGACTTTCTCTTCCTGCTGGGCCGAGGCGGGCGCGGTGAGCACCACCGCCAGCAGCGCGGCGAAGCCAAGACGATTCCATGGACGTGTCATTAGGACGTTCTCCGTAAGATGGGCGAAATGATTCCGGCATTGTAACGATGAATGCAAGAGTATGGTTGACCAGCGTGGAAAACCGGGGTCTGGAAAACCGGGGTCAGTGCCGACATTCGGACAAGAAACCGGGGTCAGTGCCGACATTCGGACACGAGCTCAACAGGCGCGCCTGTTGAGCTCGTGTCCGAATGTCGGCACTGACCCCGGTTTCTTGTCCGAATGTCGGCA
>DASRXO010000555.1:0-5190 GCA_035654095.1 Telluria sp. | reverse complement strand
CTGTCGGCCGGCATCCCCTCGATCCTGGAAAACATCCACGAGCAGTCGCTGCTGCCGCCGCTGCACGCGGGCTGGGCGATCCGGCGCAAGAGCAACCATTTCGCCACCTACGACGAAGTGGCCAAGAAGTTCGGCAAGCTGATCGACGTCGACCCGTGGATGGTCAATCCCTTCCACGCCAAATGCGGCGAGATCAATTTCCAGGAAGAGCAGGGCTCGGAATGCCTAGCCGATAATGTGACCATGCTGCTGGCCAAGATCCGGAAAAAGTACAAGGAGTACGGCATCAAGGAGAAGCCGTTCGTGATCGTCAAGCCCGACGCCGGCACCTACGGCATGGGGATCATGACGGTCAAGGACGCCAGCGAAGTCAAGGACCTGAACCGCAAGCAGCGCAACAAGATGTCGGTCATCAAGGATGGCGTGGAAGTCACCGACGTCATCATCCAGGAGGGCGTGCCGACCTTCGAGAGCATCAAGGATGCGGTGGCCGAGCCGGTGGTCTACATGATCGACCGCTATGTGGTGGGCGGCTTCTACCGCGTGCACGCCGAGCGCGGGGTGGACCAGAATCTGAACGCGCCGGGCTCGCAGTTCGTGCCGCTGGCCTTCGCCCAGCAGCATGCGGTGCCGGACCTGAAAGCCAAGCCGGGCACCGCCGCACCGAACCGCTTCTACGTGTACGGCGTGGTGGCGCGGCTTGGTTTGCTGGCCGCTTCGCTCGAAATGGAACGCACGGATCCGAATCCCGAAGTGTACTAGCCTGTCGTTCCCGCGGAGGCGGGAACGACAACAGGCGGGGTCCGGCGTTTCCGGCTAAAATCAGGCATTGTCCCGAATGGAAACACCCATGAAAATCGCCTTCCTCGCCGATCCGCTGTCGACCTTCAAGACCTATAAGGATTCGACCTTCGCCATGATGCGCGAGGCGGCCAGGCGCGGCCACACGGTCTACGCGTTCGAACAAGGCGACATGGCGCTCGAACAGGGCGCGGTCAGCGCCGCGATCGCCCAGATCAACCTGACCGGCGACGCCGACGACTGGTTCCGCGCCACCTCCAAGGCCAACGCGCGGCTGTCCGATTTCGACGCCGTCATCCAGCGCAAGGACCCGCCGTTCGACATGGAATACGTCTACGGCACCTACCTGCTGGAACTGGCCGAGCGCCAGGGCGCGCGGGTGTTCAACAAGCCCTCGGCGATCCGCGACCACAACGAAAAGCTGGCGATCGCCCAGTTCAGCCAGTTCACCTCGCCGACCCTGGTGGCGTCCGACCCGATGCGCCTGCGCGCCTTCCACGCCAAGCACGGCGACGTGATCTTCAAGCCGCTCGACGGCATGGGCGGGGCCGGCATCTTCCGCATCAAGGACGACGGCATGAACCTGGGCTCGGTGATCGAGACCCTGAGCGCGCTCGGCACGCGGTCCATCATGGCCCAGAAATACATTCCCGCCATCGTCCACGGCGACAAGCGCATCCTGGTCATCGGCGGCAAGCCGGTGCCGTTCGCCCTCGCGCGCATCCCGCAGGCGGGCGAAGTGCGCGGCAACCTGGCGGCCGGCGGCGTCGGCGTGGCCCAGCCCCTGAGCCCGCGCGACCGCGAAATCGCCGAAACGCTGGGTCCGGTACTGGCGGCGCGTGGCCTGTTGCTGGTAGGATTAGATGTGATCGGCGATTTCCTGACCGAGGTGAACGTCACCAGCCCGACCTGCTTCCAGGAGATTACGGACCAGGCCGGATTCGACGTGGCCGCGATGTTCATCGACGCGGTCGAGCAGCAGGTAACGGACAACTGATATGGTAGGCATCTTGCTGATGACGCACTCGCCGCTGGGCCAGGCCTTCGTGGCGGCCGTGGCGCACGTGTTTCGCGGCCCGACCGAACAATTCGAGGCGATCGACGTCACCGCCGACCAGGACCTCGGCGAGGTGAATTGCCTGGCCGAGCAGGCCATCGCGCGCCTCGACCAGGGCGATGGCGTGCTGGTGATCACCGACATCAAGGGCGGCACGCCGGCCAATTGCTGCAATTCGCTGGCCGATGCGGGGCGGGTCGAAGTCATCGCCGGCATCAGCCTGCCGATGCTGCTGCGCGCGATCACCTACCGCCGCGACAGCCTCGACGTGGTGGTCGAGATGGCGCTGGCCGGCGCCCAGAGCGGCGCGGTGCGGGTCGATAACCGGATTCGCTTAAGTTGAAGTAGTGCAGTGAGCCAGTTGCGAGTGCCTGCGACTGATTCGGGTGAAGTTCTGTGTGTGATTGAGACGACAACAATATGATTCAACAAGAACTTGAGATTATCAATAAGCTGGGCCTGCATGCACGGGCCTCCGCAAAATTCACACAACTGGCCGCGAAATTCCAAAGCGAGGTTTGGCTCACCCGCAATGCGCGCCGGATCAACGCCAAGTCCATCATGGGCGTGATGATGCTGGCCGCCGGCAAGGGCGCCAAGGTCACGCTCGAAGCCGAGGGCGCCGACGAACAAGACGCCGTCGATGCGCTGACCGCGCTCATCAACGACAAGTTCGGCGAAGGCGAGTAATGCCGCTGGACCCCAGCCAGGACCGCTTCCACACAGGACCATCGATGGCTTCATTCACGCTGCACGGCATTCCGGTCTCACGCGGCATCGCGATCGGCCGTGCGCACCTGCTCACGCCGGCCGCGCTCGACGTCAAGCACTACCTGGTGGCCGAAGAACACCTGGAAGCCGAGGTCAAGCGCCTGCGGGACGCGATCGCCGAGGTGCACCGCGGCCTGCAAGCGCTGTGGACCGACTTGCCGAGGGACGCCCCGACCGAACTGGGCGCCTTCATCGACGTGCACGCGCTGATCCTGTCCGACCCGATGATCTCGGAAGCGCCGCTCGACATCATCCGCACCCGCCACTACAACGCCGAATGGGCGCTGGTGACCCAGATCGACGAGCTGTCGGCGCAGTTCGACGAGATCGAGGACGAGTACCTGCGCGAGCGCAAGGCCGACATCCAGCAGGTCGCCGAGCGCGTGCTGAAGGTCCTGATGGGCAGCGCCCAGCTGGTGCCGGCGCCGCTGTCGGACGACGAATACCAGCCGCAGATGATCGTGGTCGCGCACGACATCTCGCCGGCCGACATGCTGCAGTTCCGCGACCGCTCCTTCATCGGCTTCGTGACCGACGTCGGCGGCCAGAACTCGCACACCGCGATCGTCGCGCGCAGCCTCGACATCCCGGCGGCGGTCGGCATGTCGCAGGCCTCGCAACTGATCGAGCAGGACGACTGGGTCATCATCGACGGCGACGCCGGCGTGGTGATCGCCAGCCCGAGCCAGCTGGTGCTCGAGCAGTACCGCGCGCGCCAGGCCCTGATGCTCAAGGCGCGCAAGAAGCTGCAAAAGCTCAAGCGCACCCCGGCCGTCACGCGCGACGGCACCCATGTCACGCTGCTGGCCAACATCGAGCTGCCCGACGACTGCGGGCCGGCGCTGGAAGCGGGCGCCGAGGGCGTGGGCCTGTTCCGCTCCGAATTCCTGTTCATGGGCCGCGGCAGTCACGCACACCTGGTGCCGAGCGAGGACGAACAGTACGAGCAGTACAAGAAGGCGGTGCTGGCGATGAAGGGCCGCCAGGTCACCATCCGCACCCTCGACATCGGCGCCGACAAGCCGCTCGACCAGACCGAACACACCGCGCTCAATCCGGCGCTCGGGCTGCGCGCGATCCGCTACTGCCTGGCCGAGCCGCAGCTGTTCCTGACCCAGCTGCGCGCGATCCTGCGTGCCTCGGCGTTCGGCAAGGTGCGGGTGCTGATCCCGATGCTGGCGCACGCCTTCGAGATCGACCAGTCGCTGGCCATGATCGAGCAGGCCAAGGCCCAGCTGCGCGAGGCCGGCCAGAAGTACGACCCGTCGATCGAGGTCGGCGCGATGATCGAAATCCCGGCCGCCGCGCTGGCGCTGCCGATGTTCGTCAAGCGCATGGACTTCCTGTCGATCGGCACCAATGACCTGATCCAGTACACGCTGGCGATTGACCGCGTCGATTACGAGGTCGCGCACCTGTACAATCCGCTGCACCCGGCCGTGCTGCAACTGATCGCGATGACCATCATGGCCGGCAAGAAGGCCGGCATCGACGTCGCGGTGTGCGGCGAGATGGCGGGCGACATCAAACTCACCCGCCTGCTGCTGGGGATGGGGCTGCGCGAGTTCTCGATGCATCCGGCGCAGCTGCTGTCGGTCAAGCAGGAGATCCTCAATTGCGACCTCGGCGCCATCCTGCCGCACACGCGCAAGATCCTGCGCACCATGGAGCCGCATGCGATCGCCGAAGCGGTGGCGCAGTTGCAGGCGATGTGATCCGCCTTCTTTTTGAGTAGCTTGCAGTACCTTTGACAATCAACCTTGAGTCCCATGGCATCTATTGGAATAGTTTCGCCGCAAGCGATGCAGTTTGCCGAACCGCTGCGCTTGCAGAGCGGGGCCGCGCTGGCCGATTACACGCTGGTGTATGAAACCTACGGCACCCTGAACGCCGACAAATCGAACGCGGTGCTGGTTTGCCACGCGCTGAACGCCTCGCATCACGTGGCCGGCGTGTACGAAGGCGAACCGAAAAAAGTCGGCTGGTGGAACAATATGGTCGGTCCCGGCAAGCCGCTCGACACCGACCGCTTCTTCGTCATCGGCGTCAACAACATCGGCTCCTGCTTCGGCTCGACCGGCCCGATGCATACCAACCCGGCCACCGGCAAGCCCTACGGCGCGGCGTTCCCGGTGGTGACGGTGGAAGACTGGGTCGCGGCCCAGGCCCGGCTGGCCGACGCGCTGGGCATCGAGCAGTTCGCGGCGGTGATGGGCGGCTCGCTGGGCGGCATGCAGGCGCTGGCGTGGAGCATCATGTTCCCGGCGCGCCTGCGCCACTGCATGGTGATCGCCTCGACGCCCAAGCTGTCGGCCCAGAACATCGCCTTCAACGACGTCGCGCGCCAGGCCATCCTGTCCGACCCCGACTACCGCGGCGGCGACTTCTACGAACACGGCGTGGTGCCGAAGAACGGCCTGCGCGTGGCGCGCATGGTCGGCCACATCACCTATCTGTCCGAAAAATCTCTCCGGGACAAGTTCGGACGGCGGCTCCAGCGCGATGACGACCTCCGCTACACCCTGACCGACCCCGAGTTCGAGGTGGAGAGCTATCTGCGG
>DASRXO010000554.1:0-7103 GCA_035654095.1 Telluria sp. | reverse complement strand
TCGAAGCGCCGGTACGGGCTTCGATCTCGTGGTCGGAATCGATAAAACGCTTGCCGGTTTTCCTGGCGAGAATCCGGCCGATGGTGGTCTTGCCTGCCCCCATCAGCCCTACCAGGAAAATATTTTCAGAGTTCAACGTTAGTTAGATTTGAACGAATACACCGTGCCGGTACCCTTCGGCGTCGTGATCTTGACCGAGAATACGCCCGGGGCGCAGGTGGTGTCGGGTTTGATGTTGACGGTGTGAATGGTACCACCGATGGCATTGGTGGAGCCGACTTTGTCCGGTGCGAAGGTCAGCGGCGACAGTTTGTCGGCATCGATCGCGGTCACCGTGGTGCCGAACGGCATCGGGTTATTGTTCACGTCGAAAATCCGGAAGATCAGCGGCTGGGTCGAGCAATTGGTGCCGGCCGTGCCCTGGATCACGTTCGACGGACCATCCGCCGCGGTCCAGTCGCGGCAGGGGGTGCCGGCGGCGCAGACCTGGCGCACCAGGGTCGCGTCGGAACCGCTGTACACCATCTCCAGCGAGCGCCGGATGTAATTCAAGCCCCACTTGCCGTTGCCGGTGGCCGAATAGCTGCTGTGGTTGTACGGGAAGGGCAAGTCGCCGTTCGCCACGTCGTAGCTGCCGTCCAGCGTGTTGCCGGCGACCACGCCGGTGGTCGGCCCGAGGCGGCCGGCGTCGAGGAAGGGATCGCCCATGTCGGTGAACGGCTCGCCGCCGCTGACGCAGGTGTCGACCAGCGGCCGGTAGACCGGCGGAATGGCGCCGTTGACGTCGACGAAGTTGGTGCAGCTGTACTGGCCGTCGCCGTTCGAATCGACGAAGTCTTCGATCCCCTGGACATAGGCGAGCACCGTCACGCGGCCGTTCAGCGGACGGAAGGCCTGGCTCCTGAGCTGCACGGTGCAGCCGCCATTGGTGGTGGTGCACGCACCCTGGGCCGAGCTGCCGACCGCCCCGCCCTCGGTCACGAAGTTGACCGCGGTATTGTCCGAGACCGGGTTGCCGTACTGGTCGGCCAGCAGCACCGTGATGGCCGAGGTTTCATTGTCGTAGCCGAGGCCTTCGAGGTTGAAGTGATCGGCCGCCATCGACATGTTCTTCTGGATCGGCAAGCCGGTCGAGACGGTCAGCGCGTCGGACAGGCCGCTGATGGTCACGCCATTGCGAGTCGCTTCGGCGATCACCCGCACCGGGGTCGGGATGGTGCCGGACGAGACCATCGTCATCACGTTGCCGGAGCTATCGGTGGTGGCCCGGGCCGGCGACACGGTCAGGCCGCCGGTGGTGGTGGTGGCGGTGAAGTTGACGTCGACGCCAGGCAGCGGATTGTTATGCTGGTCGACCACGCGGAAGGTCAGTTGCGCCGCCTCCGAGCGGCCCTGGCCGCCCGAGCCCTTGAGCACGATCGACGAGCCGTTCAGGTTGGAGCCGATGAACTGGATGGTGCCGATGTTCGCCGGATCGACGCCGACCGAGATGGTCTGGGTCGAATTGCCGACCGAGGCGGTGAGCACGTCGCGCCCGCGCAGGCAGCCGTTGTTGGTGTAGGTCGCCACCTGCACGCCGTTGGCGAAGGTGCCCGGCACCAGGGTCGCGGTGCCGTCGCCCACGCACAGCGAGCTCAGGGTCAGGCCGACCACGGTGGTGACCGGCTGGCCGGCGCTGGTGACCGGAATATTCAGCGCCAGGGTACTGAAGGCCGGCAGGTTGCCGGCGGGCGTAGGCGAGAACGACAGGGTGCCGACCGTCAGCGGCGCGGCGCCGACCGCCATATTGGCCGTGCCGACGGCGGTCTTGCTGTCGACGACAGCGGTGGCGGTGATCGACAAGGCGCCCGAGGCGGTGAAGCTGGCGGGCTTGACGGTGATCACGGCCACCCCGCTGGCGTCGGTCAGGGCCGAGGCGGCGGACGGCGTGAACGTCACCAGGGTGGCGTCGCTGGCGGTGAACTGGACGATCGCGTTGGCCGCGATGGCGCCGCTGGAGTTGGTCACGGTCGCCTTCACGCTCGCGCTCTGGCCGCCGGACAGGGTGCTGACGGCCGCGCCGGTGCCGTCGGTGATCACCAGCTTGATCGCCGGATTGCCCGCGCCGGTGCTGCCGCCGCCTCCCACGCCGACCGTCGAGCCGGCCGAACCGCCGCCCCCGCCGCAAGCGGCCAGGGTGGCAGCGATCAGGCCGAGGGCGGCAAGGCGCGCCAGCTTGGCGAACGAGTTGTTTTTGAGTTCTGGCAGCATGAGGCGGTCCTGTTTGTTCGGATGGGTATGTCGGTCGGTATCAGCGGGTCGAAAGGCGGTCGGCCACGATCTTCGGTGTGATGAACACCAGTAATTCGGTCTTCGAGGTGTCCTTCGAGGTGGTCTTGAACAGGTAGCCGAACACCGGCAGGTCGCCCAGCAGCGGTACCTTGCTGTCGCTGCTGTTCTCGGATTGCTGGTAAATCCCGCCCAGCACCACCGTACCGCCGTTCTCGACCATCACCTTGGTCTTCACGTGCTGGGTGTTGATCGCGAAGCCGGCCGGCGTCGAGTCGCCCTTGGAATCCTTGTTGACGTCCACGTCCAGCACCACGTTGCCGTCCGGCGTGATCTGCGGCGTCACTTCCATCCGCAGATTGGCCTTCTTGAAGGTGATCGAGGTCGCGCCACTGCTGGTGGCGACCTGGTAAGGCAGTTCGATACCCTGCTCGATGACCGCGACGATATTGTCGCCGGTGACCACGCGCGGGCTGGAAATGATCTTGCCCTTGCCGTCCGCCTCGAGCGCCGAGAGTTCGAGGTTGAGGAAGCGGTTGGCGGCGGCCGAGAACAGGCTGAAGGCGACGGTGGCCGGCTGCACGCTGTTGATGTTGGCGGCCGGCAGGTTGACGAACTGGGTGTCGGTGGTCGCCAGCGTCGCGCTGGCGCCGTTTTGGCCGGTCTGGGTGGTCACGCCGTTCAGCGTGCCGCCGATCGCGAGCCGGTTGTTGCCGTTGACCTGGTAGCCGGAATCGCCGCCGCGCGTGGTGCGCAGGTCGGAAAAGCCGAGCTTGGCGCCGAGGTTGCGGCTGAAGCTGTCGCTCGCCTCGACCAGCCGCGCTTCGATCAGCACCTGCTTGGAGGCGACGTCGGTCTTCAGGATCAGCTTGCGGATGTCTTCGATCTTGGACGGGGTGTCGGTCACGAACAGCTGGTTGGTGCGCGGATCGATGATCGCGCTGCCGCGCTTGGACAGCACGCGGTTCTTGCTGTCGCCGCCGCCGCCGGCGTCGAGCCCGAACACGGTGCGGAACGACTCGGCCTTCTGGTAATTGAGCTGGAAGATTTCCGAGCGCAGCGGCTCGAGGTCGGAGATCTGGGCGCGCTGCTCGAGCTCGAGCTTTTCCTTGGTCAGCAGCTCATCCTTGGGGGCGATCCACAGCACCGTGCCGTTCTTGCGCATGTCGAGGCCCTTGGCCTGCAGGATCACGTCGAGCGCCTGGTCCCACGGCACCTCCTTCAGGCGCAGCGTCAGGTTGCCGCCGACCGAGTCGCTGGTGATGATGTTCAGGCCCGAGATGTCGGCGATCGCCTGCAGCGCGGCGCGCACTTCGACGTTCTGGAAGTTGAACGACAGCTTCTCGCCACGGTAGCCCTGGGTGCCCTGGGTCAGGCGGTTCGGGTCTTCCTTGATCGGCTTGACGTCGATCACCAGCTGGGTATCGCTCTGGTAGACCGTCTGTTCCCACAGGCCCTTGGCCTCGATCGTCATGCGCACATTGTCGCCCTGGGGCACGGTGGTGATCAGCGACACCGGGGTGCCGAAGTCGCTGACGTCGAGCCGGCGGCGCAGGGTTTCCGGCAAGCCGGTCTTGAGGAAGTCGACCACCACGGTATTGCCGGCCTGGCGCACGTCGACCCCGACCTGGCTGTGCGGCAGGTCGACCACGATCCGGCCTTCGCCGTTCTGGCCGCGCCGGAAATCCATGTCGCGCAGCAGCTGGCGCGCGGCCGGCGCCGGCTGGCTCGCCACCACCGGCAAGCCGCTGCCGTCGACCGCCTGGGCCACGCCGCCCGAGCCGTCGACCGTCACGATCACCGACTTGCCGTCGATCGCGGCGGCGTAGTTCAGGGCGCGCTTGAGGTTGAACACCAGGCGGGTGCGCTCGCCGGCTTGCACCACGTTAATCGCGCGCAGGTCGCCCAGGTTGATGTCCTGGGAATTCTTGCCGGTGGCGTTGACGGTGGCGCCGAAATCGAGGGCGATGCGGGTCGGATTGGTGATCGAGAACCCGATCGGCAGCTTGGCCGGCGCGTTCTTCATGGCGATGTTGACCACCACGTCCGAGCCCTGCTGGTTGGCCGTGATCGATTCGATCGCGTTGTCCTGCGCCAGCGCCGCGCCGCCGCAGAGGGCCAGAGCCAGCACCGCGCCCACGCGTGCCGCCACGGCCACCAGGCCGGCACTACGGTTCATATTCAGTGCGATCATTTCTTGGTCTCCTTACTTTCCTGCAACTCCAGCTTCGACATGCGCTCGACCCATTCGCCACCGGCATCCTGTACCACTTCCTTGATATTCACGGCATTCTCGGTCACGCCGGTGACCAGCCCGAAATTCTGGCCCAGATGCTGGCCGACCCGCACCTGGTACACCGCGCGGTCGATCTGCAGCAGCGCATAGTTGATGCCGGCCTTTTGCAGCACGCCCACCATCGCGACGGTGTCGAGCGGATAGCTCTCGAGCAGCTCCTTGCGCCGCTCGGTGTCCGGCTTGAAGCGGTTGTCGGAGTTGGCGGCCGCCTTGGCCAGCTCGGCCAGCAGCTTGTTGGGGCTGTAAGGGTCGATCGCGTCCCGGGCGCTGTAGGCGAAGGGGACGAAGGTCTTGGGCTCGGGCAGCGGCGCCACGTTGACCCGGCTTTCCTTGCGCACTTGCGCCATCCAGTCCTTGACTTCCTTGA
This sequence comes from Telluria sp., assembly GCA_035654095.1. Classification (GTDB taxonomy): domain Bacteria; phylum Pseudomonadota; class Gammaproteobacteria; order Burkholderiales; family Burkholderiaceae_D; genus Telluria_A. The sequence goes on along the minus strand of DASRXO010000554.1, from coordinate 2,172 downwards.
CGTCGCTGGCACTGCAGCCGGCCAGCAGCGCGGCCGCCAGCAGCGGCGCCAGCGCGCGCGCGATGGTGATCCTGGTCCTCATTTGGGCGCCCCCTTGTCCTTGGCCTTCTTGTCGGCGCGCGCCTTGCGCTGCGCCGTCGCTTCGTCCTGGTCGAGGTAGCGGAAAGTCTTGGCTACCGCGTCGAGCACCAGCACGCCGTCCTTGCCCGTGCTCAGCGCCATATTATTGAGCGTGACGATGCGCGGCAGGTTGGCCATGTCGCCGGCGAAGGCGCCGATGTCGTGGTAGCTGCCGGTCACCTTGATGTCGATCGGCAGTTCGGCGTAGTAATCGCGGACCACCACCTGGCCCGGCTTGAACAGCTCGAACTGCAGGCCGCGCCCGAGGCCGGCCTGGTTGATGTCCGACAGCAGGGCCGCCATTTCGGCCTTGCTCGGCAACTGCTTCTGGAGCCGCTCGACGTACTGGTCGACCTGCACCTTTTGCGCCTTGAGCGCGTCGAGGTTGATCGCCTGCGCCATCTTGACCCGGTATTCGTCGCGCAGGCGCAGCTCGTCCTGGGCGCCGCGGTCCTGGTCTTCGAACTGGCTGCTCCAGTAGCCGAAGTAGCCGGCGACGATCACGGCGGCCATCACGCCGGCGGCGCACAGCACGCGCGGCGCCAGCGGCCACTGGCCGGGCGGGCGCCCGTTCAGGTTCTGGAATTGCCCGCGCAACGAGGCGCCGAGTTCTTTGAAGTCGATATTCATGGTGCTGGTCCGATCGGGGCTACTGGGCGGCGGGCGCGGCGGGCGCGGCCGCGGCGACCGTGCCGGGCGCCGGTTTGGCGCCGGGCTTGGCCGCGGCGTCCTTGTCGCGCGGCCGCTTGATGCCGACCGCGAGCGTGAATTCGACCACTTTCTTGCCGGTCTTGCTCTGGGCCAGGGCCACCGCCCGCACCTCGGTCAGGTCGGGCCGTTCGAGCCAGGGCGAGCCGCTCGCCAGATTGCGCAGCAGCTCGGCGACCCGCTCCTGCGATTGGGCGTAGCCGGTCAGCGAGACCCGCTGGCCCTCTTGCTTGAAGGCCTTCAGGTAGACCCCTTCGGGCGTCTGCTTGACCAGCTCGTCGAGCAGGTAGACCGGCTGGTTGCGGTCGCCCTGCAAGTCTTCGACCGCCTGCTGGCGCGCCTTGAGGCCTTCGATTTCCTGTTTCAGGGTGGCGATCTCGACGATCTTCTTGTCGAGCTCGGCGTTGGCGGTCTTGATCACCAGGTTGCGCTCGTTCTGGATCGAGATGCGGCTGGCGTTGTAGCCGCCCACCGCCAGCACCACGCCCACGCCGAGGATGCCGCCCAGCGCCAGCAGCGCGATGAAGGCGGCCTTCTTCTGCTTGCGCTTGGCTTCGCGGTGGGGGAGTAAGTTAATCCGTATCATCAGCCAAACCTCCGCAAGGCGAGGCCGCACGCCACCAGGTAGGCCGGCGCCTCGGCCCGCAACGCCGATTCGCGCACGCCCGGCCCCAGCTGCATGCCCTTGAACGGCGAAATCACGGCGCTCGAGATCTTGGTACGACTGGCAACAATGTCGAGCAGGCCGGGGATCAGCGCGCAGCCGCCGGCCAGGAACAACTGGTCGATGCGGGTGTAGGGCGTCGAGGTGTAGAAGAACTGGATGGCGCGGGTGACTTCGAGCGCGGCGTTTTCGAGGAAGGGGGCGAGCAGCTCGGCCTGGTAGTTTTCGGGCAGGTCGCCGGCCTTTTTCTTGGTCTCGGCTTCCTCGTACGACAGGCCGTAGGTGCGCACGATGTCCTGGGTCAGCTGGTTGCCGCCGAACGGCTGTTCGCGTTCGTAAATGGTGTCGCCGTCGAGCATGACCGAGATGTGGGTCACTTGCGCGCCGATCTGGAACAGCGCCACCACCTGGCCTTCGCCGGCCTGCGGCAACTGGTCGGTCACGCGCTCGAGCGCGGCGCGCGCGGCATACGATTCGATGTCCATCACCACCGCGGTCAGGCCGGCCGCTTCGGCGATCGCGACCCGGTCCTCGACTTTTTCCTTGCGCGCCGCGGCCAGCATCACGTCCATGTCTTCGGGCGAATTGGCGGCCGGGCCGATCACGTCGAAGTCGAGGCTGACCTCGTCGAGCGCGAACGGGATGTACTGGCTGGCTTCGGATTCGACCTGCACTTCGAG
>DASRXO010000553.1:0-8283 GCA_035654095.1 Telluria sp. | reverse complement strand
CGAACAGATCGACCACCACGTCGAGGAAGAAGAGGGCGAGATGTTCCCGAAAGTGCGCAAGAGCGGCCTCGACCTGGTTGCCCTGGGCCAGCAGATGGCGGCCCGCAAGGCCGAATTGCAGGGCGCCGGCGCCGAAGCCTGAGTCCCGGGTCTGCAGTATGATTGCCAGCATTGACAGCGGTCGATGGAGAGGCACTTGTACGAGGCATTGGAGAATCCGTTCTGGGCGGCGCTGACCAGCACCCACGCCGCGCATGCGCAGGACGTGGGCGCGCTGAAGCGTTTCGCGCCCGAGGTGGCGCCGTTTTGCGCGGTCGGGCAGGCCGAGGCCGACATCCGCACGGCGCGCGGCGCGCAGCCGGGCGAAGTGCTGAACTTCCTCGGCGTGATCCCGGCGCTGCCGGACGGCTGGCGCGTGCTGGCGCGCGGCGCCGTGCTGCAGATGGTGTATGCCGGCGCGCCTGCCGTGGGCGACGCGGCGGACAGCGGCGCGCGCGTGCTGGGCGAAGCCGATTTGCCGGCCATGCTGGAGCTGACCGCGCTGGTGTATCCCGAATATTTCCGGCCGCGCAGCACGGTGCTCGGCACCTACATCGGCGTGCATCACGACGGCCGGCTGGTCGCGATGGCGGGCCAGCGCATGGCCTCGACCGGCTACCGCGAGATCAGCGCGGTGTGCACGCATCCCGCGCATACCGGGCGCGGCCATGCGCGGCGCCTGATCGCGCAGCTCGCGCGCGCCATCCTGGCCGAGGGCCGCACGCCCTTCCTGCACGTCAGCGCGAGCAACGAGCGGGCCTGGGGCTTGTACCAGGACCTCGGCTTCGCCGCCAGCCGCGAGCTGCGGCTGCTGAAAGTCAGCACCAGCTAGCGGCGCCCGCTAGGCCGCGGCATACGCCTGCGCGAGCTCGGGGCGCGGTTGCGGCGCGAGGTGCAGCAGCAGCGTGTTGTCGAGCGCCAGCGCCGGATGCCGGGCGCCGTTCTTGGCGAACCAGAACACGTCTTCCATGCTTTCATCCTCATGCGAGGTGGTGACCACGAACTGCGCGTCATCGATCTTGGCGAAGTGGGCGGCGTCCAGGCTGGCGAACTCGATCGCATCTTGCCACGCCTTGCAATCGATTCCCCAGGCCATGCAGTAGCGGCAGCCCGAGCCCACCAGCCAGGCGCTGCAGGCGGCTTGCCAGTCCTCGCCGGCCGCGGCTTCGGCCAGCAAGACCGTCTTGAAGGGCCGCAGCCGCGCGATCTCGGGGAATGCCGAGCCCGGCTGCAGGTGCAGGTATTCCATTGCTGTCCTCCCGCGACGTACCATGCGAACTGCCAGCATAGAAAACCCGGCGGCCCTTGTCCATGGGGGCGCAAGCTGAATTTGCAAACGGCGGCCGCGGCTTGTTACGGACGGCGGCAATGGGTATACCATGGCTTGGTCACCGAGTCGTTTTCGGACAGTGGCGCGCGAGCGCAACGGAGTACACCATGATGATCGACCGCGAGCAGCACCTGCGTTTCTCCCGCTTGGAGAAGAGTGTGCCTGGTCTTCATCAGGCGTTCAATACCCTCACCGCCGCGCACGCCTATTTCCAGGGGGCGGGCGAGTTGAGGTCGATCTCGGTGTCCGATGCCTGCGAGGACGGCAGCATCGAGGCGACCTTCAACGGCATCCGCATCCGCTTCGAACTGCTGCTGACCGTGGATTACCGGCAGCTGCCGCTGGGACGGGTGGTGTGCAGCCAGTGCCACGGCCTCGACTGCGCGGCGCTGCAGACCTTCCTCGGCGATTTCACCTTCGACGCCGAGGGCGAGACCGATTTCGAACCGGCGGCCGACGGTGCGGTGCGCCGCCTCGACGCCGGGGCGCCCTGGATCATCCTGAATTTCCTCGACAAGGCGCTCGAGGCCAACCGCAGCGCCTAGCGGCGTCAGGCGGGCGGCGAGCGTGGATGCCTTGCGGTGGTCGAGGCTGAAGGCGCCGGCGCCGCGAGTTTGCCGGTCCCGCTGATGAGGAAGATCGCCGCCAGCAACAGGCGGCCGGCGACCGGGAGGGACGAGCTCGTGTGTGCGTTTTTCATGATGCGCTCCTAAAACAAAAAATGTGAAAGTGGTTGAGGTCAGACTGCTTGCTGCGGTGCCGCCAACTGCTGGGGTCACATCTGACATTCGTACATTTTTGTTTGGAAATTCGTGGGGTCACATCTGACATTCGGACATTTTTTCCGCCATGTGGGAAAAATGTCCGAATGTCAGATGTGACCCCACGGCGAAGCGGCCGATTTCCGGGGTGAATGTCCGAATGTCAGACCTGACCCCATGGAACTCGCTTGGAACTGGATGTCAGCGGTCAGGGAATCAGGATCGCCGGGCCGGTGCTGCGGCGCGCGCGCGCCACGGCGTGCCGGCCCATCCGTCGGAACTGGAACAGGGCCATCGACTGGTGCGCTATTTCTTCGCCGGCTCAGGACGGCGCCAGCCCGTGTTCCTGCGCCGCGGCGGCGAGGAGCTGGAGCTCAAGGGGCGCTATTTCGTGGGCGTCAACGATGCCAACGCGATGCTGGTGACAGGTCTTGCCGGACTCGGCATCCTGCACGGGCCGGCCTTCATGGTGCAGCCGCATATCGGCGCCGGACGGCTGCTGCCGATGCTGGAGGACTGGTCGGCCGAGCGGGTGCCGCTGTCCATCGTGTACGCGCCCAACCGCCACCTGGGCACGCCGGTGCGGGTGTTCGTCGACTGGAGGGTCGACCTGTTGCGGCCGGCCTAAGCCGCGCGCTGCAGCGTGAACACGGCGCGGATGTCGCCCACCACGCTGTCGCGCACGTTCGTGAGCGCCGGCTGGCGGTAGGGTTCGAGCTGGGCACGGCGCGCGGCGTCGAGCAGGCCAAGCTGGTCGAGCACGCTGAAGGTGGCGGCCTGCAAGCTGCGCGTAGCGCCGTCGGCGAGCTTGATCGCGATGCCGAGCCCGGCCGAGCGCACGCCGATCGCCTGCACCGCATCGGCGCCGACCTTGCTGACCCAGTCGCCGCCGCCCGCGGTCATGAAGGCGAGGTCGCTGCGCGCTTCGCCCGAGACCAGCTCGGGATGGCCGGTCATGGCGTCGAACAGGTCGCCCATCGGCGCGCCCCATTGCGGATCGGCGCCGCCCTGGGCGAGGCGCGCGAACAGGCGCGCCAGGGTCGCCAGCGGCAGCGCGTAGTTGGGCGCCGAGCAGCCATCGAGCCCGCTGGGCAGGCGCGCGGGCGGCAGTTGCAGGGTGGCGCCCAGCGTGGCGCGAATCTGCTGCTGCAGCGGATGCGCGGGATCGACGTAGCGATCGGTGGCGACGTCGCGCAGCCGGCACCAGGCCAGGAAGCCGGCGTGCTTGCCCGAACAGTTGTGGTGCAGCGGGGTCCAGCTGCGGTCCGACGGCACCGGCAAGTGCACGCTCTCGTAGTACAGCGGCGCATGGCAGCCGCATTCGAGATGGCCGGCGTCGAGGCCGATCTTGCGCAAGATCGCTTCGACCCCGCGCAGGTGCCGCTCCTCGCCCGAGTGGCTGGCGCACAGCAGGGCCAGTTCGGCGCTGCTCAGGCCGAAGCGGGCGGGGCCGTCGGCCAGCACGAAGGGCAGGGCCTGGAAGGGCTTGAGCGCCGAGCGCGTGAAGGTCAGGAACTGCGGGTCGCCCGCATACCAGAGCAGCTTGCCCGCGCGGTCGACCACCGCCACCGAGCCCATGTGCACGTTCTCGACGATGTTGCCGGTGGCCGGATAGCCGCGCGTGGTTTCGATCAGGGGGACTGGCTGCATGCTGGCCTCGCTCATGGTGGTGGGGAGGCTCCACTCTAATCCAAATCGCGCCGGCCCCGTTCGTCGTGCCGCCGGCGCCCTTCGTCGGCGCCGGCGCCGCTTTCGTCCGATACCGCCTGCGCCGCGCCGCGCGGCCCGCTAGAGTGATTCGACGCCATCCACATGGGAGCGATGGCGATACTGGCTTTCACCTACCACGGAGAGATCTTCATGCGACACTTCCTGATTGCGGCACTCGCGGCGGGCGCCATGCTGGCGCCGGCGCAGGCGGCCGACCTGCGCGAATTCAAGGGCGACTTCCAGCTGGCCGACGGCCGCACGCTGAGCATCGTCGGCAACGCGCTCCAACTGGCCGCGCTGCTCGGCGACCAGCCGGCGGTCGCCCTGGTGGCGGCCGGCCCGGCCGAATTCGTCAGCCGCGACGGCGCGCTGCGCCTGCGCTTCACCCAGCATGCAAACGGGCTCGTGTCGGCGGTGACCGTGGTCGCGCCGCCACCCCCACGCCGAGAGTGACAAGCGGGCAGCGGCGGCATATGATTGTGCAACAGCATTCTATTTCAGCCGATCTTGAAAACCGCCCTGGCCCTGCTCGTCCTGCCCTTGTCCCTTGCCGCCGCTGCGGCGGTGCCGCCGCCGACCGGGCAAACCATCACCGTGGCGTGGCGCGACAAGGCGCCTTATCACTACGTCGAGAATGGCGTCGAGAAGGGCGAGCTGCTGTTGCGCGCGCAGCGGGTGTTCGCGGCGGCCGCCATCCGCGCCCTTTTCGTGCGCGAGCCGACCAAGCGGATCTGGGCCAACCTGCAGGCCGGCAGACCCAACTACTGTTCGATCGGCTGGTACCGCTTGCCGGAACGCGAGGCCGATGCCCAGTACAGCGTGCCCTTCCACGCCGACCCGCCGCAGGTGGTGCTGGTCGCCGCCGATGCGGTGGCGGCGGTGGCCGCGCATGCGACCCTGGCCTCGCTGCTGGCCGACCGCCGGCTGACGCTCGGCGTGGCCGACGGCGTGTCCTACGGCGCCGAGCTCGATACGCTGATCGCCCGCGGCGCCGGCCAGGTGCAGCGCCGCACGGTCGATCCGGAAGTCTTGATGCATATGATAGGCGCCGGGCGTTTTTCGTATATGTTTGCCGACGTCAGCGACTGGGACCACTGGCGCCAGCACGACCCGGCCATGAAGCAGGTGGTGCGGCGCGATTTCCCGGACATGCCGCCCGGCCTGCTGCGCTACATCGTCTGCAGCAAGGACGTGGCGCCGGCGGTGATGGCGCGCCTGAACAAGGCGATCGACGCCGCCATGCCGGAACTGGCCGCGGCCCGCAGCCGCAAGCGCTGAGCGGCCCTACAGCGGCGCGCCGAAACGGCCGGCCTGGTAGTCGGCGATCGCGACGCCGATTTCTTCCCGCGTGTTCATGACGAAGGGGCCGTGCGCGACCATCGGTTCGCCGATCGCCGCGGCATGGCCGAACACCACCAGCGCATCGGTTTCGGCGCCGAGCTCGACGCTGTCGCCCTCGCGGTTCAGCTCGGCCAAATGCATGGCGCCGGCGAACTCGCCGCCGATCCGCACGTTGCCGCGCACGATGTAGAGGAAGACATTGCGCAGCAGCAGGCCCGGCAGGCGCAGGCTGGCGCCGGCCTTCAGTTCGATGGTGCTCATGAAGACCCCGGTCAGCGAGGCGACCGGCCCGGTCCGGCCTTCCCATTCGCCGGCGATCAGGTGCAGCGTGGCCTTGCCGCCGTCCAGCGCCAGCGCCGGGATGTCTTCGCGCTGCAGGCCGGTGTAGGCCGGGGCCGTCATTTTCAGGCGCGCCGGCAGGTTGACCCACAGCTGCAGGATTTCGAGCGGACCGCCGGCGCGCAGGAACTCGGGCGGCGAGATCTCGGCGTGGATGATGCCGCGCCCGGCCGTCATCCATTGCACCCCGCCGGCCCGGATGATGCTCTGGTGGCCGGCGCTGTCCTGGTGGGTCAGCATGCCGTCGAGGATGAAGGTGACGGTCTCGAAGCCGCGGTGCGGATGCGGCCCGAACGGCAGCCCGCGATTGTGCGGCGGATAGACCTGCGGCCCGTGGTGGTTGAGGAACAGGAAGGGATCGACCTGCTCCAGGTGCGGGTTGGGCAGGGGGCGCTGGGTGCGCAGGTCGCCGATGTCGTCGCGCAGGGCCGGATGGAGGCGGTTCAGGGTTTTGTCCATACCGCCACGATACCCGAATCCGCGCCGGCATGGTGTTCCGATCCGCGCCCGGCGGCCCAAAAATGGCGCCCCTAAAACAAATAAATACGCCTGTGCTAGACTCGATTTCCCCTAGACAAATGGACATCCCATGCTCAGAAAGCTCAGTCTGGCGAGCGCCCTGTTCGCTGCCGCCACCAGCGTCGGCGCCAGCGCGCCCGCACCCAGCGACACCGCCGTCAAGGCCGCCAAGTATGCCGTCGCGACCTACCGCCAGGACATCGTCGACAGCCTGGCCAAGATGGTCAGCTACAACACCGTGGCCGATCCGGCGGTGCCGTTCGCCAGCAATCCCCAGCACCTCGGGTTCAAGCGCTACCTGAAGGACGAGGCGGCGCGCCTCGGCCTCGATTTCGCCGACTACGGCCAGGTCGTGGTGATCGGCCTCGGCAGCGGCAGCGAGCGGGTCGGCATCGTGACCCACGGCGACGTCCAGCCGGTCACGCCGGCCAAGTGGAAACAGTCGCCGTTCGAGCTCGACCGCACCAGCGAGCCGGGCCTGCTGCTGGGCCGCGGCACCGAAGACGACAAGGGACCGATCGCCACCGCGATGTACGCGATGAAGGCGATCAAGGACCAGCGCATCGCGCTGTCCAAACGGCTCGAGCTGTATGTCTACATGGCCGAGGAATCGGACTGGGCGCCGCTGGTCGACTTCCTCAAGACCCATCAGCCGCCGCAAGTGAACATCACGCTCGACGCCGAGTATCCGGTGGTCACCGCCGAGAAGGGCTACGGCACCGTCAGCCTGACCCTGCCGGCGCGCGCCGCCGCGCCGGCCGCCGGCCAGCCGGCGCTGCTGGCCTTCGGCGGCGGCTTCTTCGGCAGCCAGATTCCGGAAGACGCCAGCGCGCTGATCGGCAACGCCACGCCGGCGCTGGAGCAGCGCATCCGCGCGCGCGCCGCGCAACAGGCCGGCATGCGCTACCAGTACCAGTGGAGCGGGTCGCAGCTGAAGATCAGCGCGCTGGGCGTGTCGGCCCACTCGTCGAAACCGGAAAACGGCGTCAACGCGATCAGCATGCTGGCCGACGCGCTGGCGGTGCAGCCATGGACCGATAGCGCGGCCGGCGGCCTGGTCACCTTCCTCAACGACATGATCGGCACCGGCCTGTACGGCGAGAGGTTCGGCAAGATCGCCTACCGCGACGCCTTCATGGGGCCGATGAGTTTCGCGCCCACCGTGATCAAGCAGGTCGACGGCGGCCTGCAGCTGAACATCAACCTGCGCCGGCCGCAGGGCAAGAGCGGCGACCAGCTGAGCGCCGAGATCAACGCCGCGCTGGCCGACTGGCAGGCGGCGCACACGCCGCTGGCCGACATCAAGTTGCAGATCGGCGAGCCGTGGGTGCAGCAGGATGCGCCGCAAGTGCCGGCCCTGCTGTCGGTGTTCTCCTACTTCACCGGCATCCAGGACGCCAAGCCGATCTCGATCGGCGGCGGCACCAATTCGCGCCTGTTCCCGCACGCGGTCAGCTTCGGGCCGGCGATGCCGCACACGGTCTACACCGGCCATTCGGAACACGAGTTCATGACGCTCAAGCAACTGTTGCTGAACCTCGAGATGTACACGGCCGTCATGGTCGAGCTGGCGCACTAGGCCGGCAAGGGCTTGCTTCCTGGCGGCGCGGACAGTCCGCGTCCGCTAGGAAGCCCCGGTAAAAACATCCATTTGTAGCGTCGGCAGACGCCTACACGCGGTACGTCCAATCTTTAAAAAATGGTCGTTGCTCGCCCCTCTCCCTCTGATTAAAAAAGCTCGCGCTCAAAACGCTTGCGCCCCAATGGTTACAAGGATTTTCGGCTGGAAATCAAAGTCGTAATCAACGGAAAATATAGTGAAAACTGCATGCTAGGATCGGTTCCCTAGCCGCACTGCACCACGCTCCCAGCTGTGCACGGCGCCCGCATTACGACCGACATTGCCATGCACATCCTTGAACTCACCAAGCCGGACGGCCGGCACTTGACGCTCTACAGCAGCGAGCCGATCGCGGCGGGACTGAGCGCGCCCAGCCCGTTTTCCGAGCCGCAGCGCGCCAATCCGCACCTGCGCTGGCATGCGCTGCGCGGCGAATGGGTGACCTATGCGGCCTACCGCCAGAACCGCACCTTCCAGCCGCCGCCCGAGTACAACCCGCTGGCGCCGCTGCGCGACCCGGCCCATCCGACCGAGCTGCCGGCCGGCGCCTACGACATCGCGGTGTTCGACAACCGCTTCCCGGCGCTGGCGCTGGACGCGCACGACGCGCCCAGCCTGACGGT
>DASRXO010000552.1:0-2299 GCA_035654095.1 Telluria sp. | reverse complement strand
GCTGGAGAGCTATGCGGCGGCCACGCCCCAGGGCCAGCCGGCGCAGCCGCCGACCTTGCAGGACTTGCTCAAGGACCCGCGCTTTCCCGGCACCCGGCGCCACCTGCGCAAGATCTTCGTCGATCCGATGACCGGCAAGGCCGAGTGGGGCGTGCTTTACCTGGGCGACAAGGTCGGCGTGATCGGGATCTACAGCCTGTCGCAGGCGAAGCCGCTGAAGGTCGCCAATTTCGACGCGCGCTTCCTCGGCTTCGAGAACAAGGAGAAGATTTCGGATTGGAAGTTCGTGGTCAATGGCCAGTCGCTGGCGGGCAAGACCGAGATGACCGGCGCCCCGGTGCCGGCCTTGCCGCCGCAGGCGCCGTTGGTACCGCCCGCGCCCGCCGAGCCGGCCGAACCGGCTGCGGCGTCCGCATCGGCCTCCGCCTCCGCCGCCGCTACCGCATCGGCGCCCGCGGCTGCCTCGACTCCCGCGCCAACGCCGCAGGAAGCGCCGCCCGAACCACCCGAGCAGCCGGAAGCCGAGGAGCCGGCCGAGAAGCCGGTGCCGCCGCCCGAAGTGAAACCCGACGAACGCTAGCGCAAAAAAAACCGGAGTCAGTGCCGACATTCGGACAAGAAACCAGGGTCAGTGCCGACATTCGGACACGAGCTCAACAGGCACGCCTGTTGAGCTCGTGTCCGAATGTCGGCACTGACCCTGGTTTCTTGTCCGAATGTCGGCATCTGACCCCGGTTTTAGGTTTTACTTGGCGCGGCGTTTGAAGTCGCCGAGGCGGAAGCCGAGCCCGAACAGCACCGCGAAATAGACGATCGCGCTGGCGCCGATGATCAGCAACAGCAGCCCGCCGCGCATCCACGGATGGGCCTGCATCGCGGCCCAGGCGATGCGCCCGGCGGCATACCAGCACAGGGCCCCCATCAGCGCCGCCGCCACCGCCAGCCTGGCGAAGAAGCCGCCCCAGCCCGGCCGCGGCAGGTAGATGCCGGCGCGCCGCAGCCCGGTGTACAGGAAGCCGGCGTTCAGGCAGGCCCCCAGCCCGATCGACAGCGCCAGCCCGGCCACCGCCATCATCGGCACGAACAGCAAGTTCATCAGCTGGGTGGCGACCAGCACGCCGATCGCGATCTTGACCGGGGTGCGGATGTCCTGGCGCGCATAAAACGCCGGCGCCAGGGTCTTCACCAGAATGATGCCGACCAGCCCCGCGCTATACGCCGTCAGCGGCAGCGCCGACGACGCGATCGCCGCGCTGTTGAAGGCGCCGTAGTGGAACAGGGTGGCGATCAGCGGTTCGGCCAGCGCCGCCATGCCGACCGCGGCCGGCAGGGCCAGCAGGAAGGTCAGGCGCAGGCCCCAGTCGAGCAGGGCCGAGTACTCGCCGCTGTCGCCCTCGGCGCTCGCTTTCGACAGGCTCGGCAGCAGGATGGTGCCCAGCGCGACGCCCAGCAAGGCGGTCGGGAATTCCATCAGCCGGTCGGCATACTGCAGCGCCGAGACGCTGCCGGCCACCAGCTTGGAGGCGATGCTGGTGTTGATCATCAGGCTGATCTGGGCCGCCGAGACCGCGAACACGGCCGGCCCCATCTTGCGCAGCATGCGGCGCACGCCGGGGTCGCGCAGGCCGGTCAGGGGATTGATCGAGATGCGCGGCAGCATGCCGATCTTGATCAGCGCCGGAATCTGGATCGCCACCTGCAGCAGCCCGCCGACGAACACCGCGACCGCCATCGCGTAGATGCGCGGCTGCATATGGCGCGTCAGGAACAGCGAGGCGAGGATGAAGGCGACATTCAGCAGCACCGGCGTGAAGGCCGGAATCTTGAATTGGCGCCAGGTGTTGAGCACCCCGCCGGCCAAGGCCACGAAGGACATGCAGGCGATGTAGGGGAACATCAGCCGCGTCATCCAGACCGAGGCGTCGAGCGCGCCCGGGTCCTTGGCCAGGCCGGTGGGGCCGCCGCTGATCCACAGCACCAGCACCGGGGTGGCGACGATGCCGGCCACGCTGGTCAGCACCGTGGCCCAGACCAGCGCGGTGGCGACGTGGTCGACCAGGCCCTTGGTGGCCTGCTCGCCATACTGGGTCTTGTATTCGGACAGGATCGGCACGAAGGCCTGCGCGAACGCGCCTTCGGCAAACAGGCGGCGCAGCAGGTTCGGGATGCGGAAGGCGATCACGAAGGCGTCGGTATAGGCCGACACGCCGAAGGCCCGGGCGAACAGGCTCTCGCGCAGTAAGCCGGTGACGCGGGACAGCATCGTCATGCTGGAGATGGCGGCCAGGGTTTTGAGCAA
>DASRXO010000551.1:0-9459 GCA_035654095.1 Telluria sp. | reverse complement strand
CTGGCCTTCGTGTTCGCGGTCGCGCCCAACCATCCGCTGGCCGCGCTGCCCGAGCCGCTGGGACGGGCCCAGTTGCAGGACCACCGCGCGGTGGTGGTGGCCGATTCGGCGCGCCGGCTGGCGCCGCGCACGGTCGGCCTGCTGCTCGGGCAAGATGCGCTGACCGTCCCCACCATGCAGGACAAATACGCGTTCCAGCTCGGCGGCTTCGGCTTTGGCTTCCTGCCCGAACCGTGCGCGCGCGGCGCCATCGCGCGCGGCCTGCTGGTCGAAAAACAGGTGGAAGAAGCGCGCACGCCGGAGCGCTTTTTCGTGGCCTGGCGCACCGGCGAGGAGGGCGCCGCCCTCAAATGGTGGCGCGCGCGCATGCAGCAGGCCGGCGTATTCGCGCGCCTGTGCCGGCACCTGCCCGGCCTCCCCGCCGAATGAGCAAATTTGGCAGAAGGGCAAGATGTGCACAATCGTCGTGCCGATGCTTACAATGTTGGCTATAACCAATAATTTCAGAGTAACATACCGCTAACTTGAGCCATTTTGTCTAGTCCATAATGAACCCTACGAATCCAGCGCCGCTGGTATTTTTCCGCGTTTTGGCAGACCGCAGCGGCAGGCCCTCGGGCCTGCTCGCGCACCTTGGCGCGGGCGACGGCGCCGGTTTGCCGGCGCTGTTCGGTTCCGAACCCTTCCTGGCCCTGGCCAGCCAGTTCCCCTGTTTTTACCGCGCCGATACCGACGCCACCTGCACCGCCGCCCTGGCGCAAGCGGGCTTCCAGCCGGTCGAAGCGGGCGCCCTGTTTCGCGCCGACGACCGTCTGGTGGGCGAGTTCCTGCCGCCGTCCGCGGCCTGGATCGACGGCGACTGGTGCATGGCGCCGCCGCCCAAGGCGCCGGGCGCGCAAGCCGCCTCGCGCGCGCTCGCGCTGCAGCTGGTGCAACTGGTCGCGGCCGACGCCGACACCCACGAAATCGAAGCCCTGCTGCGCCACGATCCCACCCTTTCGTACAACCTGCTGCGGCTGGTCAATTCGCTGGGCATGGGCGTGGGCCGCAAGATCACCAGCTTCTCGCAGGCGATCCTGATCCTCGGCCGCCAGCAATTGCGGCGCTGGCTGAACCTGATGCTGTTCGCGGCGCGCCAGGGCGACGTGCGCTCGGCCATGTTGCTGGCGCGGGTCGCGGCGCGCGCGCGGACCATCGAGCTGCTGGCCAAGGCGCGCGGTCTCGACAAGCCGACCCAGGAACAGGGCTTCATGACCGGCATGTTCTCGCTGCTCGGCGTCCTGTTCGGCATGCCGCTGGCCGAGCTGCTGGCGCCGCTGGCGATCGGCGAAGCGGTGCAGGGCGCGCTGCTGCGCGGCGAGGGCGAACTGGGCGCGCTGCTGCAACTGGTGGAGACCGCCGAACGCGGCGACCTCGATAGCGTGGCCGCGCAGCTGGCGGCCCTGCAGCTCGCGCCGGCCGCATTCAACGACGCGGCGATCGATGCGTATGCGTGGATGCAGGTGGCGATCCGCGAGAACCAGGGCGCGGCGCATGGCTGAATCGGCGCTCGAGCGTAGCCTGGCACTGGCGCGCGCGGCGCACGCGCTGCAAGGCGACGCGCTCGCGCGCACCCTGGTCGCGCTCGAAGCGGCGCTCGAAGAAGCCAAGGCCGAGCGCCGGCGCGAGCAGCGCAAAGACAGTTTCGACCTGGCCGACGAACCGGTCGTCATGCTCGACCTGGCCGGCTACCTGACCGGCTGGAACAAGGGCGCCGAAGCGCTGTTCGGCTATGCCCGCGAAGAAGCGGTGGGCCAGCACGTGCTGTTCCTGTACGCGGAGGACGACCCCGACGACGGCATCGCCGAACTGTTCCTGGAAGAGGGCAGCGGCCTGATCGAAGTCCAGCGCCGCAAGAAGAGCGGCGAATTGATCTGGGTGCGGCTGGCGCTGTCGCTGATCCACGACGCGTCGGGCGACCCGGCCGGCATGATGGTCCATTTGTCGCCGGTGGCCGAGTACCTGAGCGTGGAAGACAAGGTGCACCTGCACGCGCGCATCATCGAAGACAGCGACCAGGGCGTGCTGATCACCGACGCCCACGAGCGCATCGTCTCGATCAACAGCTCGTTCACCCGCATCACCGGCTACTCGCCGGCCGAATCGATCGGCCAGACCCCGGACCTGTTGCGCTCCGGCGTGCACGACGCCGAGTTCCGCGCCAAGGTGCGCGCCGCGATGCAGGGTCACGGCCCGTGGCGCGGCGAGATCATCGGCAAGCGCAAGAACGGCGAGCTGTTTCCGCAATCGGTGACCATCAGCGTGGTGCGCGACGCGGACGGCGCGATCACCCACACCTTCTCGCTGTTCTCCGACATCAGTGTGCACAAGGACGCCGAGGCGCGCATGCAGCGCATGGCCAATTACGACAGCCTGACCGGGCTGCCGAATCGCAGCCTGTTCAACCACCTGGTCGACCAGATGCTGACCGAGGCGCGCCGCGCCGACCAGTACGGCGCGCTGCTGGTGGTCGACGTGAACCGCGTCGGCGCCATCAGCGACACCCTGGGCCACGACGTGGCCAGCGAACTGCTGCGCGAGATCGGCCGCAAGTTCCGCGAAGCGCTGCGCGACGCCGACATCCTGGCCCGCATCGACGGCAACAAGTTCGCGGTCGCGCTGCCGCATGTGGAAAAGCGCGAGCATGCCGGCATCGTCGCGCAAAAGCTGTTGGCCGCGCTGGCCGAGCCGATCGTGATCGCCTCGCACAGCCTGCAGGTCGGCGCCCACGTCGGCATCGCGGTCTACCTCGAAGACAGCACCGACACCGCCTCGCTGCTGCGCTACGCCGACGTGGCGATGGCCAAGGCCCAGCATGGCGGCGCCGACGGCTTCCTGTTCTACAGCGAAGAGATGGACCAGCGCGCGAAAGAGCATCTGCGGCTCGAGACCGAACTGCGAGACGCGCTGCACAAGGGCCAGCTCGAGCTGCACTACCAGCCCAAGGTGAGCCTGCGCAGCGGCCGCATCGTCGGCGCCGAAGCGCTGCTGCGCTGGCGCCATCCGCAGCGCGGCATGATCTCGCCCGGCGTGTTCATCCCGCTGGCCGAAGAGACCGGACTGATTTTCGAGATCGGCAGCTGGGTGCTGGAAGAGTCCTGCCGCCAGATCCGCGCATGGAAGGACGAGGGGTTGACGATGCCGCCGGTGGCGGTGAATTTGTCGGCGCGCCAGTTCGACCGCAAGCTGCCCGCGCGTATCCTCGAAGTGCTGGACCGGCACGGCGTGCTGCCCGAGCAGATCATGCTCGAGATTACCGAGAGCCTGCTGGTGGGCGGCACCGACAACGTCATCGCCATCATGAACGAGCTGGTGGCGATGGGCCTGGCGCTGGCGCTGGACGACTTCGGCACTGGCTATTCGAGCCTGGCCTACCTGAAGAAATTCCCGATCAGTACCCTCAAGATCGACCGCTCCTTCGTGATCGGCCTGCCGTACGAAGAGAACGATTGCGCCATCGCGCGCGCGATCGTCACGATGGCGCAGCAGCTGCGCCAGGAGATCGTGGCGGAGGGCGTGGAGACGGCCGAGCAGATGGCCTTCCTGCGCGACCTCGGTTGCGACCAGCTGCAAGGCTATCTGTTCAGTCCCGCGGTGACGGCGATCGAATTTGCGCGCATGCAGCGCGAGGGACAGCGGCTGGCCGTCGCGCGTTGAGTCAGGCCCGCGCGATCTCGGCGAGCAGCGCGCGGGTGGCGTTGGCGTCCAGCGCCTCGAGCGGCAGGGCGACGAAGGCGCGCAGCGCCGCTTCGATCTGATCGCATACCGATTCGAACACCGCCCGCACCTCGCCGTCCGTGCCCTGTACCGCGTCGGGCGACGGGATGGTCCAGGTGATCGTGATGGGCCGGCCGGGCCAGTAGGGTTGCGGTTCGGCCGCGGCCTTGTCGCATACGGCGATCACGAAATCGAGGCCGGGCGCATCGAAGCGCGAGAACTCGTTCCACGATTTGCTGGCGAGGGCATCGGTCCGATAGCCGCGCCGCCACAAGACGTCGAGCGCAAACGGATTGATCCGCCAGGTAGGGTGACTGCCGGCGCTGTGCGCGTCGAACCGACCGTCACCGAGCTTGGTCAGGATGGATTCCGCCATGATGCTACGCCCCGAATTTCCCGAGCATACGAATAGGACTTTGTAGGGCTTGCTGCTCACGCGTTTCCTGATCTGCAATCACTCGAAGGGCAACCGCGAAGGAATTGCCAAGATGAACATTTTCTGTAAAGCGAGTATTGTACGTGCGGCCATCACCGACGGCGGTAGGATCGTTCCTTGCTGCAATGTAAGCAAAATCCTACATTGTGGCGAGCGCGCTTCCTTAACAATATCGGAGTCCGGCGATAGAGCGCAAATTGCCTTCTCAGTTTACGGCGAGCTGGTGTTACGCATTCGCTGGGGCTCACCCTTCCAAAACATCAGCCCTCATAGACTCTCATAATCTTACATGATCAGCGAACGGCCGCTACTGGCCGTTTTCTGTCATTTCAGCGCTCGCGTCGAATAAAATCACTGTATAACCGCAGGAGAAAGCGGTGGTTCTCACCCTGGACTAGATATCTTAACCTCTACCCAATCATGTTCACTAAGTCGGTACTCAAGCTGCTTTTTATGATATCCCCTACCACCTATTCAACTGTCAGCCAAATACAATGATGGCCGGCGACGCCCCGAATAAGCCTACGCATCGGCACCGAATCATCTATGATAACGTCGCTGGGATTGAATCTCCCTCCAATGTCGGCGATGCCCGACACACCCGTTTTAGCATATCCCAATGAATCCAAGACCTGGCTAGAAAGTTCAATCAAGGAAATCACTGCGTTTCCTTCGCTGGCATCACATGGCTAATCTTGTGCATTCAGTTCGTAGTGTTGCGTCGACCGGTTGAATCCGCAGCTGATCGCGGACAATGCCGGCAGATAGATGTAACCGGATGCATAAGGCGTTTCGGGGCAGTTGGCTGTGAACAATACTTAAATTCGAAAGACCTTCACTGAATGCATAGCGCTGTTTCGCCCCCGCAAAGACCCGGTTCCCACCAAAGGTATCGGCCGGACATCGACGGGCTTCGTGCGATTGCCGTCCTCTCGGTCGTTTTTTTTCACGCGTTTCCCCACTCTTTCCCGGGCGGCTTCATCGGGGTCGACGTGTTTTTCGTTATTTCGGGCTACCTGATCTCGTCCATTATTTTTTTTGATCTCGAACTAAATACTTTCAGCCTGGTCACGTTTTACAGTCGACGCGTGCGCCGAATTTTCCCGGCACTACTTCTCGTCCTTGGCTTCACCTTCGTGTTCGGCTGGGCCGTGCTCTTGCCCGATGAGTACAAGCAGCTGGGCAAGCACGTCGCAGGCGGTGCCGGGTACGTATCGAATTTCCTGCTGTGGCGCGAAAGCGGCTATTTCGATAATGCTGCTGAAACCAAGCCCCTGCTGCATCTCTGGAGCCTCGCGGTAGAAGAACAGTTTTATATTTTATGGCCCTTGCTGCTCGCGTTTGTGTGGCGCCGAAGGTGGGGCTTTGCCCGCATTACCACTGCAATCGCGGTGGCTTCGTTTGCCTACAACGTGTATGCCGCACAGACGGCTCCGGCGAACGACTTCTATTCCCCGTTGACACGGTTCTGGGAACTGATGGTAGGCGGCCTACTCGCTTATACAGTCCTGCATCGCCCCGATCTCCTTGTCAAGCGTCCGAATATGCAGTCTGGCGCGGGCATGCTTCTATTGGGGGCGGGCTTGCTGTTCATTAATCGTAACCGCGAATTTCCGGGCTGGTGGGCGTTGCTGCCTTCTGCAGGCGCGTTTCTGGTAATTGCAGCCGGCTCGCAGGCATGGATCAACAAGACCGTTCTGTCGAACAGGATCCTGGTCTGGTTTGGGCTGATCAGCTTCCCGCTGTATTTGTGGCATTGGCCCTTGCTCGCATTTGCGCGGATCCTGGCCGGTGGCACGCCGTCGCGCGATATTCGTGTCATCGTTGTCGTCACTGCTGTCGTGCTCGCCTGGCTGACATACCGGCTGCTAGAAAGGCAGGTTCGAGCGCCATCCTGGATCGGCGCGAAAAACGGTGTTCTGGTGGGGCTAATGGCCGTTGTCGGCTTCGTCGGGCTTAACTGTTTCCAGCGCGACGGGCTACCTTTTCGATCTGTCGTTGCGCTGAACGCCGAAATCGCGTCTGGCTTTGACGGCGGTTATGCCGGCACGACCGTCAACGAGTGCGGCATTACGAACGCTCAAGACAGGACCTTGTTCGCTTCATGCCTGAAAGACAGCAGACAGAAACCGAGTTTCGCATTGCTTGGCGACAGCAAAGCAGGGGTGCTAATCGGTGGGTTGATCCGCACGTCGACCGAAAACGGCCGTTGGCTTTTTATCGGCGGCACCAATCAGTTCGGCGCGCCCATCCCGGTACTTTCCCAGACTTGGTTCTTCAAGCCTTACCAAAAGCTCGTCAATACGGCACTCGACGCGATTGACGGGAACCCAGGCATTCGCACCGTGGTTCTAGCGGTGGGAACGCGGCACTTGTTCCCTCTCAAAAACGAGGCAATTGTCGATGAACTGCCTCACGCCACTCAACAGGACTACCTTGCAGCACTCGACGGCCTCAATGCAACCGTGGACCAGATTATTCGCGCCGGGAAAAAAGTGGTTTTCGTCGTGGACAATCCAACCCTGCCTGATCCAAAGGAGTGTTTGGTACGAAAGACCAGCCTGTCGATCCTGAACCGCAGCGCTTTTGTTTCGAAGAAAGTGAATTGGCGGTGTTCCATGGCATTGGATGCGCATATTGCCCTCACCGCGAAATACCGGACCTTGTTGTCTGCCGTCCAGGCAAGGCATCCTGACAAAGTGGCGGTATTCGACACAACCAAGTACATGTGCGATATCGAGGAGAACAGGTGCCAGCCGTACAAAGGCGGCCGGTTCCTGTATAGCTTTGGGGACCATATCTCGGACTATGCCGCCGGATTGATCGGGAAAGACCTGAACAGGTTTTTAAGGACGTATTGACAAAACTGGTTCGTCTGTTGCAAACCTCTTCGTTTCATTGCGAGAAAATTGTACCTTGACAACCGCTTTTTTGCGGGGGATTACCCATCTACCTCTGCGCCTTCTGTTTTCACACCGCCTGGACCCTAAGCGGACTTTGCAGTATTAGCATCAACATCTCGAATAGTGCCCGCACACTAAGATCGATGCTGTGCCACGTTCCTGCGCTGGTTGCCCGTCATTCCAGCTTGGAGTCTTGGTCGCAAGCGTATTTCGGATACAGCGCTGGAGCGAGGAAAGTATGGATGGCGGATGTGATTCTGGCCTTTAGTTGTTCACTGCCAGCATCTTGCATATCGTTGTGGCGGGCGCCTTCAATGCGGACCACGCAGGTACCGTTGCGGCTCCGCTCTTCCTCGTTCGGTAGGACACCGGGGTCCGCAGTGGTGTCGCTGGCACGAATTGTCAGGACGCGGATACCAACTGAGCGCGGCAACGCGACCCGCCGGCTGTCGAGGCTGATCAGGCTGGAAACGCGGTTCGCGTTGTCAGCGGCGAACTGAGCCGAACTGTCCCCACCGAGGGAGTGCCCGACGAGGAGCAGGTGCCGCCAATCGAACTGCGGATACCGTACCGCGGTTTCGTCGATCGCGGTGGAGATCGACTGCGCGGCCACCCGGGCCAATGCTTGCACCTGCTTCGACACTGGGGCGTTCGGGTCCATTTTTACGCCGCCGGCACTGTCTTGCAGGGCGACAACCAAGTAACCCATCCCGTTAAGATAGTTGGTGACGAAGGAGTAATCCGAACCAGAAAGTCCATATCCCGGGCTTAGGATTGCCACTGGGCATGGTATCGCATTAGTACAGGCTTGAACACTGGCTGGAGCGTGAATGTCCACCGGGACGGCAGCCATGGCCATAGGCATGCCAAACAGCAAGGGCATTAGGGTGAACAGACGGCGCATGAGATCCTTTCTTAATAGGTGGCGATAGTGCTGAATCTGGTGTTGCTGGTGAGTTTCTGATGAAATAGAAACGAGAACAATAGGCACGTGACGAAATGATTGGGCGACGTGACGAGTTACCGGTTACTCAACCAATGACGGCCGACCTGAGTCGCGTTTCCAGAGCGTAAATAGCTCATGTTCATCACGTACATCAAAGAATGGCTTAATGCGTCATGCATATGCGTCTTGATAGCGCAAGACTCAAATGTTTAGGCTTTGAGACAGCTCTGCTCTTGGCCGAAGTCGGACGTCGATAGCTGCTGAACATCACCATGCTTCGGTGAGCACGGAGTTATGGAAAGCATTGGCCAGCGCTCGGCAAATTGTTTTGATGCTACACGTTCATTGAACACAGCAGCGCTTGCCCTAATTGGATTATGCCTCACACGTAAATGAAATAAGTCCTCTAGTCCGTGCGGCGCGATAACTTCGATAGAATCATCTAAATTCAAAGTAACTCCAACACAGGTAGCGTATTCGGGCCAGGTTGCGATACCTTCAGCCAATGAGCACAAGGGCGGTACTACTTGCGAGCGCTGATTTAGGAACCACTGATGAACCGAGGCTTGATTGGTTACTTCCCAGCGGACCGATGGATTCAAGCCCAGTAACCGCCTCAACAGTTGAGCATCTTGCGCCGAGCCGGCCACGCTATCGTAATACACGACGTCAACGTCATCGTAATGAGACGGAGCTACAAATCCATGTAGCCGGTCCCAGACCAATGATCTAACCGCGCCAGCGCCGATGCACCAGGAAGCTAATTTTAGCCTTCTGACTGTATCCAGCATTTCCATCAATGCTGGCGAAGAACGCACCATCAGGACGAGACGGCTCTCCAATGTCTTTTCATTTGTACCCATCGGACACTTTTAATTTAATCTGCTTGCTACGTCTGCTTGTCGCCGATTGCACACAGTGCATCCCGCATCCGGATGGAGTCCAGCGAAAATCTATAATTCCTGTCTAGCGTGTGTTTTCGAGAAAGAACTTATACGTCAATCCGCTAACAATTACCCAGCAAATTGACAAAATAATTATCTCCCCCCAATCGAACTTCAGATTTGGTGTCACATCAAGAATTATGGTATGCGCTACGTAGGGCATGGTAAGGATACTAGCAATCCAAGCAAAAAAATTCTTTCTATTTTTCCTGTATAGATTCATTTCGTCAAATACCTTTTTCTCGAATAATCCAAAAACTTTATTTCACGCTCGCGTATCTGACTCGCTGCTCTCGGTCGATAACGGTAAATCATCGTTGGACTGAATAGATCTAGGGAAGCACTGATTTATTCACCATCAGCCGTTTCGCCAACGCGGCTGGTCTGAGACAATATCGCTTCACCCAACATCGTCCCCGTCGATCATGCAGAAGAGCTTTTCCGATCTCGAATACGCCAACAAGAAAAAGCTGA
>DASRXO010000550.1:0-3200 GCA_035654095.1 Telluria sp. | reverse complement strand
CGCCCGGGCGGCCCGACACGGCCGCACGGATCGCACGCGCCACGCCGATGCCGATGTCGGCGGCATGCAGCACGCGGAACGCCGCCTTGCAGAGCGGCTTGGCGATGGCGAGCTGGTCCATTTCTTCGTAGTCGCCCTGCTGCAGGTCGACGATCTCGCGCTCGCTGGAGCCGCTGATCAGAATCATCGGGAAGCAGTTGGTGGTGGCGTTCGCCAATGCGGTCAGGCCGTTCAGGAAGCCTGGCGCCGAGACGGTCAGGCAAATGCCTGGCTTTTGGGTCATGTAGCCGGCGATCGCGGCGGCGTTGCCCGCGTGCTGCTCGTGACGGAAACCGATGAAGCGCATACCTTCGGCTTGTGCCAGGCGCGCCAGGTCGGTGATAGGAATGCCAACCAGGCCAAAGATGGTATGGATGTCATTGTGCTTCAGGGCATCAATTACAAGGTGAAACCCGTCGGTCATTTCTGCTGCTGGTTGAGTATTGTCGGTCATAATCACTGTCTCCTGGTGTTCCTGCGAGCGCCTTATGCAGCCCGTTTGATTGGTGCCGCTATGATAGCGAGCACGCTCAAACTCTCTCATTGACCGAGGTCAAGATTCACCGCATGATGTGCCCACTCACGAAATAAGGTATTGTTTGATTCATGACGCTCGTTGCAAATCACCCCGAAAAAAATGTCATCCGCGTACAGCTGAAGCAGAATATCGTGCTCAAGGAATTGCGCGATAGCGAAATGGATGCAATCGAACCCTACCTGACCATCATTAACTATCAAAAAGGCGATCTGCTGCTCAATCAGGGCGTGCACGAGATGGAGCAATACTTCGTGCTGGACGGCATCCTCAAGCGCGTCGTGACCAACCAGGAAGCCAAGGAAATGATCTTGCGCTTTTCGGCCGAGCGCGACATCGAAACCAGTTATGCCGCCTGGCGCCTCAAGACGCCGACGCCCTACAGCATCGTGTGCGTGACCAAGGCGCGCGTGGCCAAGCTGCCGCTGCAGCAATGGGTGGCCTTCATGGAAAGCCACAGCCAGGTCAAGCAGGCCTTCGAATACGAAGTCATGCACCTGATGAGCGAAATCATGGCCCACTCCATCACCCTGCACCTGCTCGACGCGCCGGGCCGCGTGCACCGCTTCGTGCGCAAGCATGCCGACCTGTTCGACCGCCTGCCCAAAAAAGAGCTGGCGGCCTACCTGAACCTGTCGCCGGAAACGCTGAGCCGGCTGAAAAACCAGGGCAAGATCTGATTTAAAACTTGACCTAGATCAATATTGCACTGCAAAATTCCCTAGCGAAATTATAAGAAAAACGCGTCTTTCCATAGACAATATTCACCGCCCGCATAATACCTATCAGCAATCGAAATTGGATTCGCCGATATCTCATCCCTATACTCCATCCTATACAAAGTTTCTTTCATATAGGAGTCTTCACCATGACCACCATCACTTCCCCAGCAGCCTTCGGCGCTTCTTTCTCGTTGCTCGCTTTTATCGCCACCCTGCTCCAGGTTGAGCTGCGCGAGAAACTCGACGCGGACACCAACAGCGACAAGGCCGACGCCGCCTACCACTGGGGCATGTAATTCCCCAAAAAGCGTGCCGCACAGAAATGCTGCGGCGCAATATCAAACGGACCTGACAGCATACGCCCCAGGTCCGTTTTTTCATATTGCGGAACAGCAGCGCTTGCCGTCGTCCGCTTTTTTTTGCCTTATGCCAAGGCCAGCTTTTGCAGCTTCAGCTGGCAGCTTTCCGCCGACATCGTCCGTTCCAGCAGCTTGACCACCGCGTAGACCGAATCGATGTGCGGGGTCGGG
Organism: Telluria sp.; assembly: GCA_035654095.1. Taxonomy (GTDB): domain Bacteria; phylum Pseudomonadota; class Gammaproteobacteria; order Burkholderiales; family Burkholderiaceae_D; genus Telluria_A. The sequence continues at coordinate 1,374 of DASRXO010000550.1, read as the reverse complement.
GTGCCGGTCAGGCGGCCCAGTTCCACCACCGCACCGACCAGGGCGTCGATTTCCGGCCCGCGCCCCGCTTCCACGTCCTGCAGCATCGAGGTCTTGTGCTTGCCGACCTTCTCGGCGCCGGCGATGCGCTTGTCCAGCGTGACCCGGAACTCGATCCCCAGCTTGCCCGCCACCGCCTCCGCCTCCTGCATCATCTCGGACGCCAGCTCGCGGGTCAGCGGGAATTGGCAGATGTCGACCAGGGTCGAATGCGACAGCGCGCTGATCGGGTTGAAGGTCAGGTTGCCCCACAGCTTGAGCCAGATTTCAGCCCGGATATTGGCCAGCACCGGCGCCTTGAAGCCCGCCCTGGTAAAGGCTTCCGAAATCGCCAGCACGCGTTCGCTGCTGCTGCCGTCCAGTTCGCCCAGCGGGAAGCGGTCGCCCTCCACGTGCTGCACCACGCCCGGCGCGATCAGGTCCGAGGCCGGATAGACCACGCAACCAATCACCCGCTCCGGCGGGATCAAGCGCGCCTGCTTGCCGGTCGGATCGACCGCCGCCACCGTGCGCCCTTCGAACGGGCCGCCATGGCGGTGGAAATACCAGTACGGGATCCCGTTCTGCATGGTCACCACCACGGTGTCCGGCCCGAACAGCTTGGGTAGCTGGTCGGCCACCGCTTCCACCTGGTGCGCCTTGAGCGCCAGGATCACCAGGTCTTGCGGCCCCGCCTGCGCGTAGTCGTCGGTCGCTTTCACGTTCGCCGCCACATGCTCGGTTCCGTCCTGCATGATCAGTTTGATGCCATTGTTCCCGATGGCCGTCAGGTTGGCGCCCCTGACGATAAACGTCACCTCCTCACCGGCAAGTGCCAGCTTGGCGCCGACATACCCGCCGATTGCCCCTGCTCCTACGATTGCGATTTTCATACCATGCTCCCACCTGTTTACTCGAACCGGTTTTTGAGCTTTCCAATGCCATCGATCTCGACTTCGATCGTGCTGCCTGGCCGCATGGAGCCCACGCCGATCGACGTCCCGCACAGCAGGACATCGCCCGGATCTAACGTCATGTCTTTCGAAATCAGGCTGACCAGCTGGGCCACCGAGAACACCATGTCATTGACCGGGTAGTCTTGGCGCACCTCGCCGTTCAGCACGGTCTTCACCACCAGCATCGACGGGTCGAGCCCGGTCGCAATCACCGGCCCGAGCGGGCAGAAGGTGTCGAAGCCCTTGGCGCGCACCCACTGCGGAAAAGTCGGGTCGCGCTGGATGATGTCGGCCACGGTCACGTCGTTCGCGCAGGTGAACCCGAACACGTGGTGGCGCGCCTCTTCTTCCGAAACGTTCCTGCAAGTCTGGCCGATCACGATCGCCAGTTCGCCCTCGA
>DASRXO010000549.1:0-2134 GCA_035654095.1 Telluria sp. | reverse complement strand
CAGCGTGATCCTGCTGCTGATCGCGATCCGGATGGTGTTCCCGCATCCGGACGGCGTGCTGGGCAAGAGCGATGGCGGCGAGCCCTTCATCGTGCCGCTGGCGATACCGGCGCTGGCCGGGCCGTCGGCGCTGGCGACGGTGCTGCTGTTCTCGCGCGAGAGCACCGGCGAGGTGCTGGTGCACGTGGCGGCGCTGGCCGCGGTGGGTGTGGTGTGGCTGGCCGTGTTCCTGGGCGCCGAGCGGCTGCAGAAGGCGCTGGGGCCGCAGGTGATGACCGCGTTCGAGCGCTTGATGGGATTGATCCTGACCGCGATGTCGGTCGAGATGCTGCTGGGCGGCGTGCGCGAGTTCGTGAAGACCCTGTAGCGTAGCGATAAATGGGGTCGGAGTTTTTTTTCGCGCGGGGTGTGCGCGAAAATTACTCTGACCCCATTTATTGCGGTCCGAAGCCGCCAACGCCGAGAATCCGTTAAATAGGGTCAGAGTAATTTTCGCGCAAAGAACCGCGCGAAAAAAAACTCTGACCCTATTTAACTCTGCCGCCTCTTATTTGCCCAAGATCGACACCACATTGTCGGTCCCCGGCGCGCCGAAGGCCTGCTGCTTGAGCACATGCAGCTGGTCGCGCACCTGCGCTGCCTTCTCGAACTCGAGATTCTTCGCGTGGTCCAGCATCAGCTTCTCGAGCCGCTTGATCTCCTTGCCGATCTGCTTCTCGCTCATCGCCTCGACCTTCGCGGTTTGCTGCTCGCTGTCGAGCGACTCGCGCGCCTGCTGCGGGCTGTACACGCCGTCGATCATGTCGCGGATGCTTTTCTTGATGCCGATCGGCGTGATCCCGTTGGCGGTGTTGAACGCGATCTGCTTGGCGCGCCGCCGCTCGGTCTCGTCGATCGCCTTGCGCATCGAATCGGTCACCCGGTCCGCATACAGGATCGCCATCCCGTTCAGGTTGCGCGCCGCACGGCCGATGGTCTGGATCAGGCTGCGCTCGGAGCGCAGGAAGCCTTCCTTGTCCGCATCGAGCACCGCCACCAGCGACACCTCCGGCAAGTCCAGCCCTTCGCGCAGCAGGTTGATCCCGACCAGCACGTGGAAGGTCCCGAGCCGCAAATCGCGCAGGATCTCGACCCGCTCCACGGTCTCGATATCGCTATGCAGGTAGCGCACCTTGATGCCATGGTCCGACAGGTACTCGGTCAACTGCTCGGCCATGCGCTTGGTCAGCGTGGTCACCAGCACCCGCTCGTCCTTGACGACGCGGTCCTGGATCTCCGACATCAGGTCGTCGACCTGCGTGACGGCCGGCTTGACGACGATCTGCGGGTCGACCAGGCCAGTCGGGCGCACCACCTGTTCGACCACATTGTCGGCATGCGCTTTCTCGTAGTCCGCGGGCGTGGCCGACACAAACACGGTCTGGCGCAGCTTAGCCTCGAACTCCTCGAACTTGAGCGGACGATTGTCCAGCGCCGACGGCAGCCGGAAGCCATAGTCCACCAGGTTGGTCTTGCGCGAACGGTCGCCGTTGTACATCGCATTGAGCTGGCCGACCAGCACGTGCGACTCGTCGAGGAACATCAGCGCGTCCTTCGGCAGGTAGTCGACCAGCGTCGGCGGCGGCTCGCCCGGCATCGCGCCCGACAGGTGGCGCGAGTAGTTCTCGATCCCCTTGGTGAAGCCGATTTCGGCCATCATCTCGAGGTCGAAACGGGTGCGCTGCTCGAGCCGCTGCTCTTCGATCAGCTTGTTCTCCTTGCGGAAGAACTCGAGCCGGTCGCGCAGTTCGAGCTTGATGGTCTCGATCGCGCGCAGCACCGTGCTGCGCGGGGTGACGTAGTGCGAACCCGGATACACCGTGAAGCGCGGGATCTTCTGGCGCACGCGCCCGGTCAGCGGGTCGAACAGCTGCAGCGAATCGATCTCGTCGTCGAACAGCTCGACCCGGATCGCCAACTCCGCATGCTCGGCCGGGAAGATGTCGATGGTGTCGCCGCGCACGCGGAAGGTGCCGCGGCCGAAATCCACTTCGTTGCGGGTGTACTGCATCTGGATCAGGCGCGCGATGATGTCGCGCTGCGAGACGCGGTCCTTGGCGCGCAGCGTCAAGATCATCTGGTGGTACTCGGTCGG
>DASRXO010000548.1:0-3967 GCA_035654095.1 Telluria sp. | reverse complement strand
GGCGGGAACAGCATGGGCGCGCTGATCGGCGCCCAGTATGCCTGCGGCTTCACGCTCGACGAGATCCGCACCCGCACCGAGCAATTCGCCAGCGGCGGCGAGCGCCTGACCTTGCCGCTGGTGTCGATCGTCTCCGGCCGGCGCGTCGAGCGCGACCTCAAGCGGATGTTCGGCGACACCACCATCGACGGCCTGTGGCGGCCCTTTTTCGCGGCCGCCTGCAACCTGACCAAGGGCGGCACCAGCGTGCAGGAACGCGGCCCGCTGTGGCGCGCGGTCCTGGCCAGCAATTCGCCGGCCGGCCTGTTCCCGCCGGTGCTCGACGGCGGCGACCTGCTGGTCGATGGCGCGATCCTCGAGAACGTGCCGGTCGAAGCGATGCGGGTGCGGCTCGGCACCCCGCTCGAAAAACGCCGCGGCAACGGCACCGTGATCGCGATCGACGTCGATGTGCGCGACCAGTTGAGCGCCGATCCGGCGCTGACGCGGCTGTCGGCCTGGACCACGCTCAAGCGCCTGTTCCAGCGCGGCGCGCAGCCGATGCCGAACATCGCAGCCATTCTCTACAGCGCCGGCCATATCGGCGGCGCCAACCAGCGCGGCCGCACCATCGCGCAGGCCGACCATTACCTTGAACCGCCGGTCGCCGAGTTCCCGCTGATGGCCTACCGCCGCTCGCAGGAAATCGCCGACGTCGGCTACCGCCACGCCATGGAAAAAATAAAACAATGGACGCATCCAGTGAGCTCGGGACGGCCCAGGAAACGCTGAGCCTGTCCCTGAGCCAGCGCGAAGTCTGGCTCGACCAGCGCGCGTGGCCCGACAGCACGCACCTCAACATCGGCGGCTACGGCTTCCTCGACGGCCCGCTCGACCTCGAGCGCATGCGGCGCGCGCTGGCCGCGATGGTGGCCGAGAGCGAAGCGCTGCGCCTGGCGCCGCTGGCCAACGGCAGCCAGCTGCTGCTGGCCGAGGTCGAGCCGCGGCTGGAGATCGTCGACCTGAGCGCCAGCGCCGATCCGCAGCAGGCGATGCGCGCCTGGTGGCAGCAGCGCATCCACCAGCCCTTCGTGTTCGACGGCACGCCGCCGTGGCGTTTCGCGGTGCTGGTGGGCGGGCCGGCGCTGCATGGCGTGAGCATCCAGTTCCACCATCTGGTGATGGACGGCTGGGGCACGGCGCAGGCGATGCGGCGCTGGAGCGAGCTGTATAACGCGCTGGAGCAGGACGCCGAGCCGGCGCCGGCGCCGGTGCCGCGCTACCGCCAGTTCATCGCCGAGTCCAATTCCTACCGCACTTCCGAGGCCTTCGAGCGCGACGCGCACTACTGGCGCGCGCAGATCCCGACGCTGCCCGCGCCGCTGATCGAAAGCCGCTACGCCGATCCGCATGCCGGCCAGCTGCCGGCCTCGCGCCTGGCCAGGCAGCGCATCGCGCGCGCCGACTACCAGCGGCTGGAGCGCCACGCGAGCGAACAGGGCGCGACCGCGTTCAACTACTTCCTGGCCGCGCTGGCGCTGTACTTCGGGCGCGTCAACCATTGCGCCGAAGTGGTCATCGGGGTGCCCACGCTGAACCGCGGCGGGCGCCATTTCAAGGCCACGCTCGGGATGTTCGTCGGGGTCTTGCCGATCAAGATCGCGCTCGGCCCCGGCATGACGGTGGCCGAACTGCTGGCCGCGACCCGCGTGGCGATGCACGGCGCGTTGCGCCATCCGCGCTATCCGCTGAGCGAATTGGGGCGCGCGCTGGAAGTCATCCGCAGCGGGCGCGATGGGCTGCTCGACGTGCTGCTCTCGTTCGAGCGCCAGGACTACACGCTGAACTTCGGCGCCGCCACCTCCTTCGATTCGCGCCAGCTGTTTTCCGGCGTGGCGCGCTACAAGCTGGGCGTGACCATGTGCGACTTCCACACCGGCCAGGACCCGGAGCTGATCCTCGATGCCAGCGAAGCCTGCTTCGCGGCCGGCGAGGCCGAGCTGCTGGGGCGCCGCCTGTGGCACCTGGCCGAGGCGATGATGACCCGGCCCGGCGCCGATGTGGAGGAGCTGCCGATCGTGCCGCCGGAAGAACGCTGGGCGCTGCTGCACGGCCTGCACAAGGACATCGCCCACCACGCCGCGCCGGCGCCCTGGATCGCGCTGTTCGAGCATCAGGTCGCGCTGCGGCCCGAGGCGACCGCGCTGGTGTGGGACGGCGGCAGCATCGACTACGCCGCGCTCGACCGCCGTGCGAACCGGCTGGCACAACGCCTGCTGCCGTTGGGCGCCGGCCGCGACCGGGTGTTGGCGATGGCGATCGAACGCACGCCGGCGATGGTGGTCGCGCTGCTGGCGATCGCCAAGACCGGCGCCGCCTTCCTGCCGCTCGATCCGGACGCGCCGCCCGAGCGGCTGGCCGACATCCTGCAGCAAAGTGCGGCCTGCGCGCTGCTGATCGAACCCTCGCACGCCGCGCGCCTGGGCCAGCTGCATGCGAACACGCTGCTGGTGGCCTGGAACGACGCAGCGCCAGCGGATCGCGCCGCTGCCGCACTACCCGTCGTTCCCGCGCCGGCGGGAACCCATGGCGCGCGTGAGTCGCAATGGACGCCACGACGCGCCCATGACGGGCATGACCCGCACGATAAGCACGCCGCCCGCCATGCGCCGGCCGCATCGCCACCGGCGCCGGGCGACCTGGCCTACGTGCTGTTCACCTCCGGCTCGACCGGCAGGCCGAAGGGCGTGATGGTGGAGCATGCGACGCTGGCGCGGCGCCTGGCCTGGCTGTCGCGCGCCTACCGGGTCGACTGGCTCGATTGCGCGGCGCAGGCCACCCAGCTGACCTTCGACCCCGCGCTGATCGAACTGCTGCTGCCGCTGACCCATGGCGGCCGGGTCGCGCTGCCGCCGCCGGGCCGCCTGCTGCCGGAGTCGCTGGCCGCGTTCGCGCTGCGCCACGGCGTCACCATCATGGCCTTCGTGCCCTCGACCCTGAGCGGCTACCTCGAAGGCGCGCAGGGCATGGCCGGGCTCAAGCTGCGCGTGGCCTGCTGCGGCGGCGCGGTGCTGGCGCCGGCGCTGGCGCGGCGCTTCGTGGCGCAGACCGGAGCCCAGCTGTTCAACGTCTACGGGCCGACCGAGGCCTCGATCTTCGCCACCGCCTGGCGCTGCGAGATGGGCGGCGGCGACGCCCCGCTGCCGATCGGACGGCCGATCGACGACACCCGCATCTACGTGCTGGACGCGCAACTGCGGCCGCTGCCGATGGGCGTGGCCGGCGAGATCTACATCGGCGGCGCCACGCTGGCGCGCGGTTATTTGAACCGCGCGGAGCTGGATCGCGAGCTGTTCCTCGACGATCCCTTCGTGCCCGGCGCGCGCATGTACCGCAGCGGCGACCGCGGCTGGCTGGGCGTCGAGGGCAAGCTGCATTTCATCGGCCGCATCGACCGCCAGGTCAAGCTGCGCGGCTACCGCATCGAACTGGGCGAGATCGAGGCGACCTGCCTGAACGTGCCCGGCGTGACCCAGGCCGCGGCCAAGCTGGTGGAGCACCGCGGGCGCGCGCAGATCCACGTCTGGGTCGGCGCCGGCGAGGGCGTCAGCGCGCAGGGCCTGCAAAGCGCCTTGCGCCAGCGCTTGCCCGACTACATGATCCCGAGTTCGATCAGCGTGCTGCCTGCGCTGGCCCAGAGCAGCGCCGGCAAGACCGATTACGAGGCCTTGCCGGCGCCCGCGCTGGCGGCGCCGTCGGCCCAGGTGCGCGCGCCCGGCACCGCGCTCGAACGCGCGCTGCTGCCGCTGTGGGAGGGCGTGCTCGAGGCGCGCCCGATCGGCGTCCAGGATAATTTTTTCGACATCGGCGGCGACTCGCTGGCGGCGGTCACGATCCTGGCCGGCATCGAGACCGAGCTAGGCTGCAAGGTGCCGATGTATGTGCTGACCGAGCACCCGACCATCGAGCGCTTGGCGGTCGCCCTCGG